>CAZEKU010000078.1:2974-6377 GCA_964512935.1 uncultured Oscillospiraceae bacterium
AACAGCTTGATTATTATAACCCATTTATCACCAATTGTCAATAGGTTTTTTATATTTTTTTAAAAAATTTTTTATTTTTTTGTAAATTTATTTGTACCGCTTTAAAAAAGCGCTTATTTATCCCAATTTTTAGACCTAAAAGGAGTGCGCATGAATAAAAAAATTGCATTAGCCGGAGTTCCTAACTGCGGAAAAACAACATTTTGGAATATCTCAACAGGAAAAAAAGGCAAAATCGGAAACTGGCCCGGCGTAACTTCGGAAAAGCTTTCCGCAAATTTAATTGATTTTCCCGATACCGAACTTGTGGATCTTCCCGGAATATATTCCCTTTCCGGAAAAAATCTTGAAGAAACCGCTGCAAGAAATTATCTTAAAAGCGGAAAAGCAGATTCGCTGATAATTTTGATTGACGGGACTAAGCCCGAATCGGGCATTTATCTTGCAATGGAACTTCTTTCTCTTGGAATACCTGCGGTGCTCGGAATAAACTTCTGCGATGAGCTTGAAAGGAAAAACATCTCTGTTGATACAAAAAAGCTTTCAAATAATCTTTGTGCTCCCGTTTTTTTGATAAGTGCCTTTAAAAAAATCAACACAAAGCCTCTGATTGCCTCTGCAACGGAAATTTCCTTTGCAAAACAAATTCCTTTGCTTACTGAGGAAAAGCGTCACGCAGCGGCCTCAGAGCTTGTTTCAAGCTGTTTTACTGCTAAAGGCGACAGTAAATCAAAGAGCAGTTTCCCATCTGTAATGATTATTTTCTGTGTGCTCACAGCGATTCTTTTTAAATGCGTTTTCGTGCTCAAAGATTTTTTTGAAATATTTTTTGAGCACCTCACTGCTATTGTTTCCGCATTTTTGAATTATATTTCCGCCCCGGCTATTTTAAATTCACTTTTTTCCGATGGAATAATTCCCGGATTTGCCTCGCTTTTATCATTTCTTCCGGAACTTTGTGCGATTTTTTTGATATTTGCTTTTCTTGAATCAAGTGGTTATATGGCAAGGCTTGCCTTTTTGTCCGACAAGCCTCTTAAAAAAATCGGGCTTTCCGGTAGCTCCGTAATTCCGTTGGTGCTTGGTTTTGGATGCACTGTTTCGGCTGTTTATGCGCTTAAAAGCTCCGAAAACAAATCTTCACAGAGCAAAACCCTTTCCTCGCTTATGTTTATTCCCTGCAGCGCAAGACTTCCGCTCACATTCCTTATTTGTGAAGCGATTTTTCCCGTGCTCAAAAATTTCTCCGTGCTCATAATTTATTTTTCAGTTTTGCTTTTAGGAGCATTTCTCTCATTCTGCTCTGCTAATACTCCTTCGGAATTTGTTCTTGAGATACCCGAAATAAGAATTCCCTCAGTTGGAAGTGTCATTAAAACCGGCTGGCTGCGCACCTGCTTCTTTATCAAGAGGGCATCTTTCGTTGTGGTGCTCACCTCCGTGCTCATTTGGTTTTTAGAAAATTTTAGTTTTTCGCTAAAGCCTACCGAGCTTTTTGGAGACAGTATTCTATTTCAAATCGGAGAATTTATAATGCCTGTTTTTATTCCCGCAGGTATTCCTTTCGAGGGCGTAGTTGCACTTTTTTTCGGTCTTTTTTCAAAAGAATCCTCTCTTTCCGCACTTATTCCCCTTGTTTCCTCTCCGAAACAGATTTTCAGCCCTATTTCCGCAATTTCATTTCTGCTTTTTTATACCCTTTACAGTCCGTGCTCAACTGCGCTTTCAGTCATCAAGCTTGAATTCGGAATAAAAAAAGCCATTTGGCTTTTTTTACGGCAAAATGCTCTTGCGTATTTTGTTTCCTTTGCATTTTATCAATTTTCCACCCTTGTTATCAACCTTTTCAGCCTGTAAGTTCACGCCTTAATATTTCAAGTATCTTTTTCTCACGCCTTGAAACCTGAACCTGTGTCATTCCGAGCAGCTTTGCTGTTTCTGTTTGAGTTTTGCTTTCATAATATCTGTAATGTATGAGCATTTTATCATTTTTATCGAGGTCGGAGATTGCTTTTATAACCGAAAGTCTTTCGGTTATTTCGTTTTCGGGTGATTCCACCGGAATATCCGCTTGTCCTCCTCCGTCGTCCTCTCCGATTGTAAGTGATATTGTAGGCGCAGCTGCGCAAAGCGCTTCCGTTATATCCTCATCACTTACGGAAAGCTGCTTTGCAAGCTCTGATACAGTTGGCTCTCTTCCGTTTTTGAGCACGAAGTTTTCTCTTTCTCTTATTGCTTTTATTGAAAGCTCTTTAAGGCTCCTGCTCACTTTGACGGTTCCTCCGTCTCTGAAAAGCCTTCTCATTTCTCCTAAAATTACCGGCACTGCATAGGTTGAAAATCGCACACCTCTTTCTGTATCAAAGGCGTCAAAGGCCTTTACAAGCCCCATACAGCCTGCCTGAAAAAGGTCCTCGTATTCAATTCCTCTTCCCGTAAAACGATGAGCACAGGAATGAACAAGTCCCAAATTTTCTGTTATAAGTATCTCTCTGTCCGCCAAGCTGTCAGCAAGCTTTGCTCCCGACATATTATTTTCCTTTCGACACGATAGATTTTTCAAGGGTAACGCTGGTGCCTTTTCCCTCTTTAGAGCGAACTTTCAGCTTGTCCATAAAGGATTTCATTATAGAAAATCCAAGACCTGCTCTTTCGCCTGTTTCACAGGTTGTATAAAGAGGCTCCATTGCTTTGCTAACATTTGCTATTCCGCAGCCCTTATCCTTTATACATATTCTGACCCTTGCTCCCTCGAATATTTTTGCGTGTATGTAAACAATTCCGATATCGTTTTTATATCCATGAACTATGCTGTTTGTAACAGCCTCGGAGACCGCTGTTTTTATATCCGAAAGTTCTTCTATGTTCGGATCAAGAATTGAAATAAAAGCTGCTACGGCACTTCTTGCGAAGGCTTCGTTACAGGAACGGCTTTCAAAGCTCAGTTTCATTTCATTTATCGGTTTCATATAAAAGCCTTCTCCCTTTCGTTTTCATTTGAAATAAGCTTTTCAATGCCTGCCATTCGCATTACCTTTTTAATTTGCGGGGGTGCATTTTCTATAATTACCCTTCCCGAAAGGTTTTTCATAAGCTTATATCTTCCCATTACAAGACCGATTCCGGAGGAATCCATAAAAGTAACTCTTCCAAAATCAAGAAAAAGCACCTCCGGCCACACATTCTCCACCGCATTATCAATATCATCTCGCAAACCTTTTGCGCAATGATGGTCAATTTCTCCCGACAAATATGCTGTCACGGTTTTTTCATCAATTTCTATTTCAACCGGCATTTTTCTTCCTCCAAAATAAAAAAGCTTGTCTGTAAATATAATACAGACAAGCCTTTGATTTTTTTGTCATATTCTGTTTTTAACCAAAAAAATACCTCCGGATTTCTC
>CAZEKU010000079.1:0-6271 GCA_964512935.1 uncultured Oscillospiraceae bacterium
AAACCTGTCCCCTCAAGGGGACAAATCCCTCCACTGCAAGCTAACGATTTCTATTAGGAAGGCCGCCATCGGTCAGGCCGACGGCGGAATTTCTGTATAACATGGTTGCTCGGTTATATGGGTAGGGGGCGGTGGCTCGTCGATAGCATTTTGCAAGGGTTTAGGTCTTAGAATTTTGGTTTTGGGTACAAGGCATAGGTTTTACCGATAGCATTTTGCATTTACCTAAGTTTTATAATTTATAGGTAGGGTGCAGGGCGTGGGTTTTGGTGCTAAGATTTTATCTCTGTGCAGATTTGTTATTTACTATTAAAAAAGGTGTACCTTTCGGTACACCTTTTTTTAAAATTCGCTGCCGCAATATTCACATTTGGTTTGATTTTTTTGGACGGGTGCTCCGCAATAGGGACAGCGCAGCTCCTTGAGCTCAGGCTCTTCGGGTTTGATTTCATCATCATAATAATAGCTTTCATCGCTATGATTTTGATTTTCAGACCTTGCTTTTGCATTTTTATAGCTGTTATAGGTTGTAATTCCTGCAATTGCAGTCCAAACAATTCCAAAAACTGCCATAAAGGGCGCAAATCCTGCTGCCATAATTGTCCAAAAAATTCCAAAACAGACCATTAAAATTCCAACTAATAGTGAAACTACCGGAGATTCGGGTTCACTTCTTCTGTTATGGTTCATATATCTGCTCCTTTTTATGTGAAATTATCCGATTATTCCTCTACGGGAGTTTCCTCGACAGAATTTTCCTCTGCGGAATTTTCTTCGGATGTCTCATCGGAATTTTCCTCATCACCTTTCGGTGCAACGGTAAAGGAAACAACCTTGGATTCTTCGGATGCAAGGCGCATTACTTTAACACCGGATGCACTTCTGAACTGGACATTTACTTCGTTTACGGAAAGGCGGATTATAATTCCGTCGGAGCTTATGGCGATTATATCGTCATCATCGCTTACAGCTTTAATTCCTGCGACATTGTCGGTTTTATAGTTTTGGATACCCTTACCGCCACGATTTTGGATGCTGTAATCGCTGAATTCGGAACGACGACCTTTACCGCCCTCGCTTATTGTGAGGAGTTTTTTGCCTTCCTCAACAATTTCCATACCGACAACTTCGTCACCGGGGCGAAGCTCAATTGCTTTTACGCCACGAGCAGTTCTTCCGAGCTCACGGGCATCGGTTTCTTTAAAGTGGATTGCGTAGCCGTTTCTTGTGGCAACAATAAGCTCATCCTCACCGCCGGTGAGTCTTACCCATTTAAGCTCATCGCCCTCATCAAGATTTATGGCGATAAGACCGCTCTTTCTTACATTGCGATATGCTGTAAGGCGGGTACGCTTAATAATTCCGTTTTTGGTTACCATTGTAAGGTAGCTGTTTTCCTCATCAATTACTCCGCCAAGTTTAATAAGGGTTGTAACCTTTTCGTCCTTTTCAAGCGGAAGAACGTTGACGATATTAGTACCTCTTGCGGCACGCTGGCTTTCGGGAATTTCGTAGCCTTTTATGCGGAAAACCTTACCTTTATCGGTAAAGAAGAGGATATAGTCATGAGTAGAAACAGTAAAGAGGTTTTCAACGAAGTCCTCATCACGGCGAGTCATACCGGAAATTCCTCTACCACCACGACGCTGTGCTCTGTAAGCATCAACGGGCTGGCTCTTGATATAACCAAAATGGGTGAGGGTTATAACTCTATCCTCAACGGGGATAAGGTCTTCCATATCAACTTCACCGCTGATAGTTTCAATTCCGGTGCGGCGGTCATCGCCGTTTTTCTCTGCGATTTCACGCATTTCTTTCTTTATTACCTCGTCTATGAGATGGACACTTTCAAGGGTTTCTTCGAGTTCTTTAATTTTTGCAAGAATCTCTTTGAGTTCATTTTCCATTGCCTCACGGTTAAGGGAAGAAAGTCTGCCGAGACGCATTTGCAAAATTGCGTTTGCCTGAATTTCGCTTAAACCGAAGCGTTCCATAAGTCTCGGACGGTTTTCGTTATCGTCACGACCGCTTCTGATTATTTTTATGACCTCGTCGATATTATCCTGTGCAATTTTCAAACCTTCGAGGATATGCTCACGCTCACGGAGTTTTTTAAGGTCGAATTTGATACGGCGTCTTATGACTTCACGCTGGAAATCAATATAGTTTTGGAGCATTTCCTTAAGGGAAAGTACCTTCGGAACACCGTTTACAAGTGCAAGCATAATTACGCCGACGGTTTCCTGGAGCTGAGTATAGCTGAAAAGCTGGTTAAGGATAACCTGTGCATTGACATCATGTTTAAGCTCGATGACAATTCGCATACCGCTGCGGTCGGATTCATCACGAAGGTCGGAAATTCCCTCAACTCTTTTTTCCTTAACAAGATCTGCAATGCTCTCGATAAGGCGGGATTTATTTACCATATAGGGAATTTCGCTTACGATTATTCTGTATCTTCCGTTTTTCCATTCCTGAATTTCAGCTCTTGAGCGAAGAATGAGTTTTGCTCTACCTGTTGCATAGGCTGCACGAATTCCGGATCTTCCCATAATTATACCGCCGGTAGGGAAATCGGGTCCCTTTATATGTTCCATAAGGTCATCAAGGGTTGCATCGGGATTATCCATAAGGCAGCAGCATGCCTCAACGGTTTCTCTGAGGTTATGGGGCGGAATATTTGTTGCCATACCTACTGCAATACCTACGGAACCGTTTACGAGGATATTCGGATATTTTGAGGGAAGAACCACAGGTTCTTTACGGCTGTCGTCATAGTTTCCTGTGAAATCGACAGTTTCCTTATCAATATCCGCAAGCATTTTCAATGCCATTTTGCTCATACGGCTTTCGGTATATCTATATGCTGCAGCAGGGTCACCGTCTACGGAACCGAAGTTTCCGTGACCGTCAACAAGGGGTGCTCGCATGGAGAAATCCTGTGCAAGACGAACCATTGCATCATATACGGATGTATCGCCGTGAGGATGGTATTTACCTAAAACATCACCGACGGTGGCGGCGCATTTTTTATAGGGTTTTGTAGGTTCAAGTCCGTTTTCATACATTGTATAGAGTATTCTTCGGTGTACGGGTTTTAAACCATCTCGTACATCCGGAAGCGCTCTTGAAACGATTACGGACATGGAATAATCCAAAAAGGATTTTTTCATTTCCTTTTCGATATCCACATTTATAAGTTTTCCCTGGGGAAGATCTTCTTTTTCATCTACCTCAGCTGACATTATGTTTTCGTTTTCGTTCAAAACGGTTTCCTCCGTTCTTTATTTATATATCCCTATTTTGGATTATTCTTCGGAATCAAACTCTTCTTCGATGGAATCAAGCTCTGCTTCGAGGGATGCGATTTCTTTTTCGATGTCTTCCATCTCTTTATCCTCTGCTTCTTCAGCAGCAAGCTCTGCTTCCTCACGCTCTGCCATTATTTTTTTGCCTTCTTCAATTTTTTCGTTTGCCCATTCGATAAATTCATCTATATTGCAGCCTGCTTCTTCCATTACATTTTTTGCAACAAAAAGCTGGTTTGCAAGGGTAAATTCAAGATAGACAACATTTTCGCTTTCCCAGCAGCGATTGAACATTCCCCATTCGAAAAATTCATCACGGGGCTCTGCTTTTTCAAGGACACCGTCCTCATAGCAGGCGAGGACTATTTCGTTTTTAAGGTAGGAGCTTGAATTATAATATTCCTCGGTTGCCTTTGCAAGGCGTTTCGGGAAGAATTTATAATAGGTGAGAAGATGGTAGGTGAGATATGCTGCCATGCAGAATGTAATGAAATAGAACATAAAGCCGGTATAGCTTATCCACTGCCAAAAACTTCTTCCTTTTTCAAGATATTCCGGAAGGTCGAAATTCTGTACGGAGAAAAATGCAAATACAATTGCGATTACGCCCATTATAAGTCCGAAAATTTTCTTGAGCTTTTTATCTCTTTCAATTGCGCCTGCAGAAACGGTATCGTTATATTCACGATAGACTTCGAGGGTCGGAACATGGGTAAAGACATATTTAGGTTCGCCGTAGGCGGATACCTCTAAACGCTCTACATCTGCTTTCTCTTTAGCTTTTCTTTTAAACATATTAAATCCCATTTAAGTATCCTCCTATTATACGTCAAGGTTTTGTACATATTTTGCGTTGGTTTCTATAAATTCACGGCGAGGTTCAACTTTATCGCCCATAAGTATTGTAAATACTTCGTCCGCTGCCGCAGCATCCTCAAGCTCTACACGGAGCATAATTCTGTGAGCAGGGTCCATTGTTGTTTCCCAAAGCTGCTCGGGGTCCATTTCACCCAGACCTTTATAGCGCTGTACATCGCATTTTGAACTTCAGTCCGGACAGAGCTCTGCGATTTTTTGGTCACGCTCTTCATCGGAATATGCATACAAAACCTTTTTGCCTTTTGATATTTTGAAAAGGGGAGGCTGTGCTATATAGACATGGCCCTCCTCAATAAGAGGACGCATATATCTGAAGAAGAATGTCAAAAGAAGGGTTCTGATATGAGAACCGTCAACGTCCGCATCGGCCATGATTATAACTTTGCCGTAGCGAAGTTTTGAAAGGTCAATTTCATCACCGATTCCGCAACCGAGTGCGAGCACAACGGGTGTAAGTTTATCGTTATTATATACTTTATCTATACGGGCTTTTTCTACGTTCAGCATTTTTCCCCAAAGAGGAAGAATTGCCTGGAAGGTACGGTCACGACCCTGTTTTGCACTTCCGCCTGCGGAGTCACCCTCTACGATATAAACTTCGTTGTTTGCACAGTCATTACTTGAGCAATCTGCGAGTTTTCCCGGAAGAGAGGAGCTTTCGAGTACGGATTTTCTTCTTGCGTTTTCACGAGCACGCCTTGCGGCCTCTCTTGCTCTTGATGCACCGAGAGATTTTTCGAAAATCGCCTTTGCGACAGTGGGATTTTCTTCAAAATAGGTCTTGAGCTTTTCATAAAGCATTTTATCGACCATTGTTCTCATTTCGGTGTTACCGAGCTTTGTTTTAGTCTGACCTTCAAATTCAGCGTCGGTCAGCTTTACGGAGATTACTGCGGTAAGACCCTCACGGACATCCTCACCGGAAAGGTCCTTATCACCGTCTTTAAGAAGTTTTTTCTCTCTGCCGTAATCGTTAAATACTTTTCTTAAAGCATTTTTGAAACCGTTTTCATGGGTACCGCCATCGACAGTATGGATATTGTTTGCAAAGCTGTAAACAACCTCGTTATAGCTGTCATTATACTGTAAAGCGACTTCCGCAGTTGAATCACCGTTTTTTGCAGAGAAATAGAGTACATCCGGATGGATTGTTTCAAGACCCTTTTTCTTATGGATATATTCTACGAAGCTTTTGATACCGCCCTCATAATGAAGAATTTCTTTTCTTTCATTTTCGGGATCACGCTTATCGCTGAAAATTATCTTGACGCCTGCATTAAGAAATGCCTGTTCACGAAGTCTTGCTAAAAGAACATCGTATTCATATTCAAGGGTTTCGAAAATTTGGTCATCTGCTTTAAAAAGGACGGAAGTTCCTTTTTCGATTGTGTCGCCTATTATCTGAAGATCATCTTCGGCGACACCTCTTTTAAAGCGCTGTTTATAGATATGCTCGCCGTCTTTTACTTCAACTTCAAGCCATTCGGAAAGTGCGTTTACTACGGATGCACCTACGCCATGAAGACCGCCGGATACTTTATATCCGGAGCCGCCGAATTTACCGCCTGCATGGAGAACGGTAAATACTACTGTTACAGCGGGTATACCGAGTTTTGCATGGATACCTACGGGAATTCCTCGGCCATTATCCGTTACACGAATTAAGTTTCCGGGAAGAATATCCACTTCGATATCGGTACAATAGCCTGCAAGTGCCTCGTCTATTGCGTTATCGACTATTTCATAAACCAAATGGTGCAGACCTTTAGGGCCTGTTGAGCCGATATACATACCGGGTCTTTTTCTTACTGCTTCAAGTCCTTCAAGGACCTGTATTTGATTTTCGTCATAGGCTTCCTGAGTTGGCTCTATGGCAAACGGAGTATTTTCCACGATTTACCTCCTAATTTTCCGTTTTACGGTTTGATTTTTTAAAGCTCGCCTTTTCGCTTTTTTAATGTTGCGGGGGAGAGCTGGGATATATATACCTTTTCTTTTCCGTTTTCATCAGTTAAGCAAAAGCTTTTCGGTAGCTCATAGGTAACATTTATTACCGAGCCTTTTTTCTGATTTTCGGAAAGAAA
>CAZEKU010000080.1:0-6229 GCA_964512935.1 uncultured Oscillospiraceae bacterium
CGCGGATATCATATTTTGCAGGGCGATCATTCCAACTTACGAGGTTAAGTTCTTTAGTCCAACCGCGGGAGTTCTCGGAAATTACACCGCATTCTTCTGTGATTTTATAAGTGATTTCAGGCATGTCTGATTCCTCCGTGATATTAATATAATTTTACACTTTAATATATATTATATATTATAATATAATATTGAAATTTGCAATATCATTTTTCAAAAAAATTTATTTTTATTTTGTTTTTTTAATCTTTTATAGGCAAAAAAATCCGATTTTTGCCTTTTGTTACCTAAACAAAATAAAAAACATAATATATCTTGCACATAAAAATATGTGCCATTAAACTTTTGGAGATAGATAATATGGAAAATAACGGCATTATGAATGTTCCGCATATTTGCGAAAGCACCGATGAGGTGCTCGCAATGGCAAGAATGCCTATTCAGCACTGGTGTGAGGTTTACGATGGAACTACAGCTCTTTCACGCGGCACCCTCTTCCCTGCACTCGATTTGCCTTTTCTCGGCAGAAAGGCAACCGAATGAATGAACAAAAAATGCTTCTTTCAAGAATTGCAACTTGCGATTTTATTCTTACCGAAACCGCTTTATTCCTCGACACGCATCCGGACTGTACCAATGCACTTGAATTTTATAAAAAACACCTCGAAATGAGAAAAAAAGCCGCAGAAGAATATTCCGAAAAATATGGTATGCTTAGACATGAAGATTATACCGGTCAAAATTCCTGGCAATGGACCGAAGGTCCTTGGCCTTGGGAATACAAGGAGGTATGATGTATGTGGATATATGAAAAAAAGCTCCAACATCCCGTAAAGATTTCAAAATGTGATCCTGCTATGGCAAAAATAATCATCACGCAGCTTGGTGGACCCGACGGAGAGCTTGGTGCATCAATGCGCTATTTAAGTCAACGTTATGCCATGCCTAATGACAAGGTTAAAGCAGCCCTTACAGATATAGGTACCGAAGAACTCGGTCATATGGAAATGATAAGCAGCATAGTCCATCAGCTCACACGAAACCTCTCGATGTCAGAAATAGAAAACAGCGGTTTTGCCCCGTATTTTGTGGACCACACCGTTGGTATATACCCTGTTGATGCAACCGGAAACCCATTCAATGCCTCAACCTTCCAATCTTCCGGCGATCCTATTGCAGATTTACATGAAGATATGGCTGCAGAACAAAAAGCAAGGAAAACCTATGACAATATTCTCAACCTATGTGACGACCCCGAAGTGCGAGATGTAATAAAATTCCTTCGTGAACGTGAAATTGTTCATTATCAGCGTTTCGGCGAAAGTCTTGAACAGGTGCTCGACAGTCTTAACAGTAAAAATTATTATGCCTTTAATCCTGCATTCATTCCCAGAAAATAACCTTGAAACAAACTTTTTTTGCAGCAAAAAGCCGTAAAGCATTTTAGCTTTACGGCTTTTTTGTTGTTTTAAATTATCTTTGACCTTTATCGTAAGGAATACCCTCAGCCTTAGGTGCTCTGGATTTTTTAGATGTAAATGCAAGAACAATAAGACAAATGATATAAGGCATCATATTGTAAATAGAACCTGGAATTTCAAGATTTACAAGGAAATCAAATCCGAAATAAACATTGGAAAGTGCACGGAAGAAACCAAATATAAGTGCTGCAAGAGCAATTTTGGTAGGTTTCCATTGACCAAAAATCATAACTGCAAGAGCAAGGAATCCAAAACCTGCTACACCGTTCTCAAATTTCCATTCGGAAACACCGGAAAGGATATAACAAATACCACCGAGTCCACCGAATACACCGGAAATAAGAACGCCTGCCCAACGCATTTTATAAACATTGATACCGACACTATCCGCAGCTTGAGGATGCTCACCGCAAGCCATAAGTCTTAAACCAAATTTGGTTTTATAAAGAGTTACATAAGCAGTTACAAGACCTATAAGTGCAACTACCATAAACCAGTTAAACTCAAAGCTTCCGATATTTACAATGAACGCTTTCTTTTCTTCTACATACTGAATAGTTGAAGATACATCATTAGGGTTTGTAGCAGTATTGATAGCTTTAACAATAACGGTTGCCGCTGCGGTACCGAGCATATTGAGCGCAGTACCTACAATGGTTTGGTTTGCTTTAAAGTTAATACAAGCTACACCCAAAAGTGCTGAATACGCAACACCGAAAGCTATTGCCGCAAGAATAACGCATATAATTATTCCAAACGCACCCATACCATCCGGAGCATATCTCATCATAAGCGCACCGCCGAGAGCACCTATTACCATTACACCCTCAAGACCGAGGTTAATAACGCCGGAATGCTCTGCAAAGCATCCACCCAATGCAACGAGAAGAAGTACTGAAGCGAAAACTAATGTATACTGAATGAGCAATAACATTATTTATCGCCCCCTTCCTTAGCATTTTCTTCCGATTTTACTTTAAGCGCTTTTTTCTCATCATAGCTGTCAAGCGTTTTGTTGATTGCGTATTTAATAAAGAATACAAATCCGCAAAGATAAATTATAAGCGAAGATATGAGATCGGAAATCTGGGAACAATACATTGTCTTATCGACATAAGCACCACCGGAAGTTATATGCTGAATGAAATAGGACGAGAAAATTGTTCCGATAGGATTAAGTCCTCCGAGGAATGCAGCAGCAATTCCGTTAAAGCCCATTCCGGGAACAGCGGATGCTGTGCACTGCCACTGCTCATAGTCAGTGAGATACATGAAAGATGCACCAAGTGCTGCAATTGAACCGGAAATCATAAGCGTTACTATGATATTTCTTTTCTCGGCCATACCACAGTATTTTGCAGCATTGCTGTTAAATCCTGTAGCTTTAAGTTCAAATCCGAATTTTGTTTTATCAAGAATTATCATTATCACAAAAGCCACGATAATCGAAAGCGGAATTGCAATGGTAACTCTCTCGTTTCCTGCAAAAAACTTCTCAAGACCGAATGTAGGAAGTATTGCCTGAGGAGCTTCAGCATCAAGATGATATGTATAAGGGCTTGTAGTTTCTTTTACATTTGTAAGTATCATGTTTGTGCTGTAAAGTGCTATCCAGTTGAGCATAATTCCGGAAATTACCTCATTAACATTGAAATATGCTTTAAAAAGTCCTACGATTGCACCATAAACGGCACCACAAACTGCTGCAATAAGCATACAAGGAAGCCAACCAAGTCCGAGAGAAAGTGCACAATAAAGGCTTGCACAAATTCCTACGCAATACTGACCGGCTGCACCTATATTAAAAAGTCCTACTTTGTATGCAAACAAAACAGAAAGCGCACACATAAGGAGCGGTGCTGTTTTTACAAGTGTATTACCGAAGTTTTTCAAACGGAGATTTTCTTTTGAATAGTGCATAAAGTTTTTAAGAACTTCACCGATAGCATCTACTGCACCTGTGGGATTTATAAACAAAAGCACTATATAGCCAACGGCTATACCGAGAACAATACAAAGAAGCGAAGCGAACAGTGATTGAAACGCATCATTCCTTAAAATTTTCTTCATTACGCTTTCACCTCATCTCTTTTTGCACCGGCCATATAAAGACCAAGCTCATCTTCTGTTGCGGTTTTAGGATTAAGTTCGCCTACGATCTCGCCTTCATACATAACAAGTATACGGTCGGAAACATCCATTACCTCTTCAAGTTCAAGCGAAACAAGAAGGACACCCTTTCCTGCATCACGCTGAGCAACAATCTGTTTGTGGATGTATTCTATTGCACCGACATCAAGTCCTCTTGTAGGCTGAACCGCTATAAGAAGCTCGGGATTTCTATCTATTTCTCGTGCAACAATTGCTTTTTGCTGGTTACCACCGGACATGCTTCTTGCTATTGTAACAGCACCCTGTCCTGAACGCACATCATACTGTTCAATAAGTTTTTCAGCATATTTTCTGATATTTCCTTTTTTAAGAAAACCGAGTTTGTTTGTGAATTCCGGTTCATAATAACGCTGAAGCACACAGTTATAATCAAGCGGATAATCCAAAACAAGTCCGTGTTTATGTCTATCCTCCGGAATATGGCTCATTCCGGAAAGAATTCTTTTGCGAATGGAAGCCTTTGTGATATCTTCTCCGCAAAGAGTAATTTTTCCGCTTACAAGCGGTTCCAAACCGGTAAGTCCGTGAACAAATTCCGTCTGTCCGTTTCCGTCAATACCTGCAATACATACAATTTCGCCACGGTGGACTTTAAGCGAAACATTTTTAACTGCATTATTTTTATGCATTTTTGATGCAACAGTCATATTTTCAATTTCAAGAACAACATCACCAGGATTACTCTCTGTTTTTTGTACATGAAGGCTTACATCGTGACCTACCATCATGGAAGAAAGTTCCTCGATTGTTGCATCCTTAGTATCGACAGTTCCTATATATTTTCCTTTTCTGAGAACGCTACATCTATCTGCAACAGCTTTTATTTCATTGAGTTTATGGGAAATAAAGAGTATGGATTTTCCTTCTGCCGCAAGATTTTTCATTATCTGCATAAGCTCATCTATTTCCTGAGGAGTAAGTACTGCTGTAGGCTCATCAAAAATAAGGATATCGTTGTCACGATAGAGCATTTTAAGTATCTCTGTACGCTGCTGCATACCAACTGTAATATCCTCAATATAAGCATCCGGATCTATATGAAGACCGTATTTTTCCGAAAGCTGCATTACTTTTTCTCTGGCTTCCTTTTTCTGAAGGAAACCGAATTTATTAGGCTCAACACCCATTATGATATTATCAAGAACAGTAAAACACTCAACAAGTTTGAAATGCTGATGCACCATACCTATTCCAAGAGCATTTGCATCGTTTGGATCTTTGATATGTACCTCTTTACCGTCTTTTTTGATAACGCCTTCCTCTGCCTGATAAATTCCGAAAAGAACACTCATCAAAGTTGATTTTCCCGCACCGTTTTCGCCGAGAAGAGCATGTATCTCACCTTTTTTAAGGCGGATAGTTATGTCATCGTTAGCAATAATTCCGGGGAATTTTTTGGTAATGTGAAGCATTTCTATCGCATATTGATTCTCCAACTCTACCGTCCCTCCTATTTTTGACTTATAATTATTATAATAATACTATATAAAGCGACTAATTACAAGCAAAATTTCTATAATTTTACAATAAAAAAGGACAGGCGCAAGCCTGTCCTTTAAAATACAGCTAATTATTTGATATTGCCGAGGTCGTTAACAGTAACAACAGTTGCATTATCTTCAGCTTTAATGGTGGTATCGCTGTTAACAACGATTTCGCCATTGTAGATTTTTGCTACAAGAGCTTCATAATCTGCTTCAGTGAAGTTATCATTGAACTGAGTGCTGGGAGCGATCTGTACAAAGTTCTCGGAAGGAACTTCGGAAACAAGACCGAGGGTCTCGATCTGGCCACCTTCGAATTCGCCTGCAAGAACTTTTGCAAGAGTTGCTTTAACGGTTGCTGCAAGGCCTTTCATAGCGGAAGTTACGGTCATGCCTGCGCCGTAAGTACCGTCGATGATTGCTGCCTGGTCAACGTCAACACCGATTACTTTTGCATTAACTTTTGCTGCTGCTTCTGCTACAGAAGAGTAGATAGAACCGCCGCATGCGAAAACGATTTCAGTGCCTGCGCCATACCAGGTATCCATTGCTGCAGTGATATCTGCATCGCCGAAGAACTGGTTGCCGTATGCATAGTTCATTTCAACATCTACGCCCATTTCAACTGCTGCTGCGTCTGCACCCTGTACGAAACCGTAACCATAACGAATTACTGCGGGAACTGCCATACCGCCGAGGAAACCAAGTTTGGTGTAACCAAGTTTTACTGCTGCATAGCCTGCCATGTAGCCGCAAAGCTCTTCCTGGTATACTGCGGAGTAAGCATTTTCGGGAAGTACATAATCGCCAAAGTCACCTTCGCCAACGTCAAGAGCAATGAAAGTAACGTCGGAATATTCACCTGCAACAGCTTTTACTGCGTTTGCAAATGCAAAACCAGGCATTACGATTACATTGTAGCCTTTGTCGATTGCGTTTTCGATCTGAGCGACACGGTCATCGTCAGAGTCGGATGCGGGTTTGAAATACTCAAAACCGATATTTTCTGCTTCGCAGAATTCTTTGCAAGCTTCGTAAGTAGTCTGGTTGAAGGACTGGTCGGTGATATCGCCGTAGTCGGTGATCATTGCT
>CAZEKU010000081.1:0-6123 GCA_964512935.1 uncultured Oscillospiraceae bacterium
CACCCGTGCTCATATTTGAGCACGGGTGCTTTTTATGATACAAAGTTCGTGCTCAAGCTTGAGCACGAACTTTGTATTTTTTATTAGGCTCTTTTTTATTGCTTTTTTCTGCAATTTACATAGTTTAAAAGCATATTATGAAAACGAAAGTATCAAATATGTCCACCGAAGAAAATATTACGAAAAGTTACGCAAAGTTGTATTAACTTAATGTGCTTTCCTGCTTGAAACTGCAACAAAAATGTGGTATTATAATCTATAACTGTAGTTATCTTATTTTTTAATTATAATAAATAAATTTTTAAGGGGATAGAATATTGGATAAATTCATAATCAAAGGTGGAACACCTCTTCGTGGAGAGGTTCAAGTAAGCGGTGCTAAAAACGCTGCTGTTGCAATTATTCCCGCAACAATTCTTGCAGGTGGTCCTTGCCTTCTTGAAAACATTCCTGATATCAGCGATGTTTACACCCTTTATGATATGCTTTCTCTTATGGGAGCTACCGTACGTGTTGTAAGCCGTACTTCTGTTTTTATTGATACAAGCAATATTACCTCTCACAAGGTTCCGGAGGATCTTGCAAGACAGCTCCGTGCATCCTATTATTTCCTCGGAGCACTCCTCGGAAGATGCAATGAGGCAAATGTTCCGCTTCCCGGTGGATGTGATTTCGGAGTTCGCCCTATTGACCAACATATAAAAGGCTTTGAGGCTTTGGGTGCCCATGTCAATATTGATCATGGAAGTGTTTCCCTTAGCACCGATGGTCTTCTCGGAAGTCATATCTATTTTGATGTTGTTTCCGTTGGTGCAACTATCAATGTAATGCTTGCTGCTGTTAAGGCAAAGGGTCTCACAATTCTTGAGAATGTTGCAAAGGAACCTCATATAGTCGACCTTGCAAACTTCCTCAACTCTCTCGGTGCAGATATTCGTGGCGCCGGAACCGATGTTATTAAAATTCATGGTGTTGAAAAACTCCACGGCGCAAACTATTCTATAATTCCGGATCAAATTGAGGCCGGTACCTATATGGTAGCTGCTGCTGCAACTAAGGGAAATGTACTTATCCGTGGCGTTATTCCTAAGCACCTTGAAGCAATTACCGAAAAACTTGTTAAAACAGGCGCATCTGTAATTGAATATGATGATGCTGTTCGTGTTTCCGGTGAAGTAGAGCATTTTGAACATGTAAATGTAAAAACTATGCCCTACCCCGGTTTCCCCACCGATATGCAGCCTCAGATGACTACTCTTCTTGCCATTGCCGAAGGTACAAGTATTGTTACCGAAGGTGTTTGGGACAACCGTTTCAAATACATATCCGAGCTTACCCGTATGGGTGCATCCATTTCCGTTGACGGAAAGGTTGCAGTTGTACAAGGCGTAGGCGGACTTACCGGCGCTGCAGTCCGTGCCGCTGACCTTCGTGCGGGTGCTGCAATGGTCATTGCAGGTCTTGTCGCAACCGGTGTCACCGAAATTGAAGAGATTCATCATATTGAACGAGGATATACTAATCTTGTAGATAAACTTCGTGGTCTCGGTGCTGATATCAGCAGAGTTTCCATTCCCGAAGGCTCTTCTGTATATTCCGTTGTTTAAAATGTATTCTTGAGGCGGAGCGGCTTCCGCTCCGCCTATTATCTTTTTTTCGGAGGCTTAGTTTTGGCAAAATTTTTTACAATAGCCAGTGGCAGCTCCGGCAATTCAAGCTTTGTGGGTTTTGAAAATGAAGGAATACTTATTGATTTCGGAATAAGCTGCAGAGGTGTCACCTCCTCTCTTAAAACCCGTGGAATTGATCCCCATTCAATTTCCGGAATACTTATTACTCATGAACATATTGACCATGTGCGTGGTCTTACGGTTTTTTTGAATCAGCATAAAATTCCTGTTTATGCTTCAGCACCTGTGCTCAAATATTTAACCGAAAGCGGAATCGTAAAAAGTGATTCCGTGCTCAAGGAAATTGATGAGCACGGAGAAATTATCGGTAAAATGTTTGTGAAACCGTTCAAAACCTCTCACGACAGTGTCGGAAGCCTTGGTTACAGCATAATTACTCCCGATGAGCACCGCATATCGGTTTGCACCGATACAGGTTACATAACGGATGAGGCCCGTGAGCATCTTATCGGAAGCGAGGTTGTACTTATCGAATCCAACTACGACAAGGGTATGCTTGATTCCGGTCCATATCCTTATCACCTTAAAAGGCGTATAAAGGGTCCTCAGGGACATCTTTCCAATATCGAATGTGCCGCATTTTTATCAGAACTTGTTAAAAGCGGTACCACCCACATAATTCTCGGTCACATCAGCAAGGAGAATAATAGTCCGGAAATTGCTTTGGAAACCTGTGTTTCGGAGCTTTCACTTTCCGGATTCAGAAAAGATCATGACTATGTCATCTTCCCTGCTCCGAGAAACGAGCTTTCTGAAAATATTTTGCTTTAAGGAGGAAAAATGCGCACAATAAATATTATCTGTGTCGGAAATCTTAAAGAAAAATATTTGAGGGATGCTGCCGCAGAATATGAAAAACGACTTTCCGCCTATTGCAAGCTTAAAATTACGGAGCTTAATGAATATAAACTTCCGGATAAACCTTCTCAGGCGGAAATTGCAAAATGCATCGAATCCGAAGGTGCTGCTATTTCATCTAAAATTCCTCAAAATGCAGTTGTTGCCGCAATGTGCATTGAGGGTGAAATGCTCTCCTCGGAAACCTTTTCTCAAAAACTTGAAAACCTCATGTCAGATGAAAGCGCAAGTGAGCTTTGCTTTATTATAGGAGGTTCGTATGGACTTTCCGATGATATAAAAAAGCGTGCAAAACTTAAACTTTCGCTTTCACGAATGACTTTTACACACCAGATTTCCCGTGTGCTCATTCTGGAACAGATATACCGTGCTTTCCAGATATCCACCGGAGGAAAATATCATAAATGATTACCGGAAAGGGAAAAAATGGCAAAGAAGAAAATTGAAAAACAGTCGCTTCGACCGGAGCAAAAGGCTAATTTTGAAAACGCCGGCATTGTTGTAGATCAGCCCATTGTAGATGTTCTTGAAAAGAACTATATGCCATATGCCATGAGCGTTATTGTAAGCCGTGCTATTCCGGAAATTGACGGCTTTAAACCCAGCCACCGAAAACTGCTTTATACGATGTATAAAATGGGACTTTTAACAGGTGGAAAAACAAAATCTGCAAATATCGTCGGTCAGACCATGAAATTGAACCCACATGGCGACCAGGCAATTTATGATACCATGGTACGAATGTCCCGTGGTAACGGAGCTTTGCTCCACCCTTGGATAGACAGTAAAGGTAACTTCGGTAAAGCCTATTCAAGAAATATGGTCTGTGCGGCTTCTCGTTATACCGAGGCTAAGCTTGATAAAATTTCCACAGAGCTTTTCCGTGATATCGACAAGGATACCGTGGATTTTGTCGATAACTATGATAACACAATGAAAGAGCCTTCGCTTTTTCCTGTTACATTTCCATCAATACTTGTAAACTTCAATGTAGGTATTGCGGTAGGAATGGCTTCACAGATATGTCCTTTCCGTCTTTCGGAAATTTGTGAGACCACAATTAAACTTATTAAAAATCCCAATCACGATATTCTTTCGACACTTCCGGCACCGGATTTTGCAGGAGGGGGACTTATCGTTTACGATAAGGACGAACTGACAAAAATATACGAGACCGGCAGAGGAAGTATAAAAGTTCGTTCAAAATATCGCTATGATGAGAAAAACAAATGTATTGAAATAACCGAAATTCCCGCTACAACCTGCGTTGAGGCTATAATTGATAAAATTCTTGAGCTTGTAAAAGCAAGGAAGATAACCGAAATTTCGGATATTCGTGACGAAACAGACCTTTCAGGTCTTAAAATCGCCATTGACCTTAAACGAGGCATTGACCCGGATGCTCTTATGCAAAAGCTTTATAAAAGCACCCCTCTTGAGGATTCTTTCTCGGCAAACTTCAATGTCCTCATAGGCGGTTCGCCTATGGTTCTCGGTGTTCGTCAGATAATCAATGAATGGGTTGCTTTCCGCAGAGAATGTATCCGAAGAAGAGTATTTTTTGATCTTAAAGGCAAAAAAGACAAGCTTCATCTTCTCAAAGGTCTTCAGAAAATACTCCTCGATATTGATAAAGCTATCAGCATAATTCGTGAAACCGAAAGTGAAACAGAGGTTGTTCCTAACCTTATGATAGGCTTCGGTATAGATCAGATACAGGCGGAATATGTTGCTGAAATTAAACTTCGTCACCTTAACCGCGAATATATTCTTAAACGCACCGCAGATATCAGCGATCTTAAAAAAGAGATTGCCGAAATGGAGATAATCCTCGGTGACCCGAATAAGATAAGTGAGCTTATTATAAGCGACCTTAAAGATGTCATTAAAAAATATGACCAACCAAGGCGCAGCGAAATAATTTATATTGAGGAAAAGGAAATTGCCGCAGTTGAGGAAGATATTCCGGATTACCCCGTAAATCTCTTCTTCACAAGAGAGGGTTATTTCAAGAAGATAACTCCTCAGTCGCTTAGAATGTCCGGTGAGCACAAGCTTAAAGAGGGCGATGAGATAATTTTCTCAACCGAAAGCCACAATAATGTTGAGCTTATGTTCTTCAGCAACAAATGTCAGGTATATAAGACCCGCGCTTCCGATTTTGATGATACAAAAACAAGCGTAATGGGCGATTATATACCCTCAAAACTCGGTTTTGACGAAGGCGAAAGTGCAATTTTCATGGCAGTGGTTGAAAAGTATACCGGATTTATGGTATTCTTTTTTGAGAATGGTAAGGCTGCAAAGGTTCCCCTTTCATCCTATGAAACAAAAACAAGGCGCAAAAAGCTTATCGGTGCTTATTCCGATAAATCTCCCCTTACCGCCTGTTATCATATTGAGGATGACAGAGAATTTTTGCTTTCATCTTCCGGAGGAAGGCTTTTGCTTGTTCATACCGGAGCCATTCCTTCTAAGGCTACAAGGGATACACAGGGTGTTGCGGTAATGACACTCAAGAAAAACGCCACTGTATCCTCTGTTAAACCCTTTGAAGAGGGAAGTCTTTCAAATGCTCATCGTTTCAGAACGAGAAATCTTCCCGCAGCAGGTGCTATCCCTAAGGATGGAGACCTTTTTGAGCAAATCAGTCTATAATATTTTTGTATACCGAAAGGAGATTTGATTTATGTACACATTCTGTAGAAAATGGTTCGACAGAGCAAGAGATATTGCTGAGGATTTTGAGTACAAGGATTATTTTTGGTGCTACCTTCTTGTTCTTCTCCTTGGTGTTCTTTTCGGAGTTTCCGCAAATAAAGCTCTTAAATATCTTTCCCCGATTATTGCAATTTTTGCAGCTTTCGCTGCTTTTGAGGTAATGTATCCTCGCCGTGAAAAAATTGCAAAAATGCTCGACGGAACCTATGAAGACCGCTTTGTGGAATTCGAAGGAACCGAAGATATTCCCGACTTTATCTAATAAAAAGAACCCCTTTATATTTCAAAAAGGGGTTCTTAATCAAAAAGCGATTCGGTTTCTTTATTCTTTTTTCAAGGCAAACGCTTTTCTTTTTAATGAAATCGAATCTGCTTGACTAT
This sequence comes from uncultured Oscillospiraceae bacterium, assembly GCA_964512935.1. Lineage (GTDB taxonomy): Bacteria > Bacillota > Clostridia > Oscillospirales > Ruminococcaceae > UMGS1668. Next base: position 5,652 of record CAZEKU010000081.1, read on the forward strand.
ATTTTTACCCTAAAAGCGATTATAATACCTTATAAAACAGCCATTTTTTTGCTAAAATACTAAAAAAGCCCTTGCAAAAGAGCCGTAGCTGTGGTATTATATTATAGCTATCGTGTTATTTTGGAGGTTTATCATGACTGTATATGAAATTATCGGAAGTATTCTTCTTATCATAACCTGCGTTCTTATAACTGTAGCTGTTCTTTTCCAGAGCAGCAACAATCAGGACGGACTTTCTGCTCTCGGCGGAAAAAGCTCTGCAGCTGCAGCAGCTGAAGCAAAGAGCACTAATGCAAAGCTTGCTCGCATTACCAAAGTTCTTGCTGTTGTTTTCTTTGTTATAACTCTCGTAGTTTATGCACTTAACATTTATCTTTAATTTTCTGTAATTGAAAAAGCTCCCGAACATTTTGTTCGGGAGCTTTTTTGTTTCATTCTATAAAAAATGCTCCGTTTAAACGGAGCATTTTTT
>CAZEKU010000082.1:0-6107 GCA_964512935.1 uncultured Oscillospiraceae bacterium
TAGGAGAAAGAACTGTGCTTGCAGCATCCGAATTTATTTCATTTTGAAGTTCATCGTATTCCGCTTTTAAAAGTGATATGCGCTCCTCAAATTTATTTTCTTCTCCGGTTATTACAGTTTTTTTGTTCACCGAAAGCAAAAAATCGTTCTTTACAGATGTAAAATCAGCATAATTATTGCTCGTTATTGCAGAAGAATATGCAAGCACAGCATTTCCGATTTGGTCATTTATAAATTCATATGATCCATAAAGCTGAGAAACCCCTGCAGATGCTTCTTCCAAAATATTTATCTGTTTTTTTAATGTTTCAGCACGCTCCATTTTTTTAACGGTATCCGAAGAAGCATGAGCATACGCAACCGGTTTGTTTTTCAATACCCTTTCGGCATCTTCATGTATATAGCTTACACTTCCGCCGTATTGATCTTCAATTACAGTTTCCGTTCTAACCGCTATTCCGTTGACATGAATAGCCTCATTTACAGTATATGTTACCGCTATTTCGGTCTTATATGGTGTATAAAAGAATACCCAAGCTTGATATCCGGCATACACTATCAACATTAATGATAGCAAAACAGCTAAAATTCTAAGTGCATTACTTTTCATTTTTTCTCCAAAAAGTTTTCAATAATTTTAAATGCGGCATTTTCTAAATCAGTTTTATCGACAAATTCATCACGGTTGAGCCAATTTATTTTTTTATTGCGTCTAAACCATGTGAGTTGGCGTTTTGCAAAATGTCGAGTTTCTTTTTTGAGCACCGAAACTGCATCGTTCATGCTCATCTCTCCTTTAAAATACGGATAAAACTCCTTGTATCCAATGGCTTGAGCAGCGGTACATGTGCCTTCGTGCTCAAAAAGGAATCTCGCCTCATCTTCGACACCTTCTTTGAGCATTTCGTCAATTCGCTGCTCGACACGAGCATAAAGCTTATCTCTATCAGCAAAATTTGTTCCTATATAGCATACATCATAATCACTTGGTATAGGATGTGAATCACGCTGATGCTCAGACATTGTCTTACCGGTAACTTCAAAAACTTCCAATGCTCGAACAACTCTTAAAAGGTTGTTTGCATGAGTTTTTGCAGCAGAATCAGGATCAATTTCACAGAGCTTTTCAAAAAGTGCCTCATTTCCGTTTTCTTTTGCAAAATCAAAAAGTTTTTCTCTTACCTTGGGATCGCTTTTTATTTCCGAAAATTCTGTATTTGAAAGCAATGAATCCACATATAGACCTGTTCCGCCACAAAGAATCGGAAGTTTTCCTCTCGAATGAATATCTTTTATGGCGTTTTTTGCATCTTCTACATAATTCACAACAGAATATTCATCATCAATGCTTTTATATCCAATCAAATGATGTGAAATTCCATCCATTTCCTTTTCAGTGGGTTTAGCAGTACCAATTGTAAGCTCGGAATAAATCTGCATTGAATCCGCTGAAACAACTTCGCCATTAAACCTTTTTGCAATTTCTACGGCAAGTCCTGTTTTTCCTGAAGCAGTTGGCCCAACTACTGCAATAACCTGTATTTTTTTATCTGTATTTCCCATTTTATTGTTGTCTTCCGAACATTTTTTCAAGTTTATTTTTACTTATTGTTGTTGCAACGGGTCTTCCATGAGGACAATATTTTATACTCGGATCATTAAGTAAAATATTTACGATTGTTTCGAGTTCGGGCTGAGAGTTTTTATCATTTGCCTTTATTGCAGCTCTGCATGATATACTTGCATAAAGTTTATCAAGTTTTTCGGGAGTTAAATCGTGCTTACAATTTATTATAGAATCTGCAATCTCCGCTATTACGCTCTCTGCTTCCTTTGCCTTTACCCAAAATGGAAGAGATCTTACAAGAATGTTTCCCCTTCCGAAATCATCAACGGTAAAACCGAATTTCTCAAGTTCTTTAGGATTTTCGAGCACGGCTGCACATTGTTCATCACCAAGCTTACAGGTAATTGGTGTAAGCAATACTTGACAATCAAAAGCACCTATACCGCTTCTAAGTTTTTCGTAAAGAATTCGTTCATGCGCTGCATGTTTATCTACAAAAACAAGCTCATCCTCTGATTCGAGTAAAATATATGTTTTGAAAACCTCGCCTATATATTTAAGATTTCCAAAAGGAAGAGGATCAATTTCAAGATTTCTCGGAAGTTCAGGTACAGGTGCACCGACTTTTTTCATTGCTTCCAATCCATCGAGATATTCTTTTGGAAGTTCGCGTCCCTCTTCAACTGCTTTATCTGCCGCTTGACGAAGTTTATACTGTGCGCTGTGAGTAACTCCTCCGTCAATTCGGTATGTGGCAAGATTATCTTTATTTTTTGCCACAACAGTGTCACTGCTCACAAGTTTATATTTTACATCTTCGTATGTTCTCGGAATAAAATCGGTTTTAGGTTGTTTGGTTAAAGTTGTTTGAGCAACAATATTTTCAAAATGCTCAATTTCTCGTTTATCGGATATGTCATCCCAAAAAGTTTTATTTGCCTTTTTTGATTCTTCGAGTATAACTGAAACATCTCTCTGATTAAGAGCAGATTTCACTCCATAATAAACAAGATCGAATATTTCTTTTTCACTTGCAAAACGCACCTCAGTTTTTGCTGGGTGAACATTTACATCCACTGTTTCCGGAGGAATTTCAAGATTTAAAACGCAACCCGGAAATTTTCCAACCATTGCAGAGCCTTTAAACGCCTCTTCAAGAGCAGCCATCGCTGTGCGGGTTTTTATAAATCTTCTGTTTACAAAGAAATTTTGGAAATTCCTACTGGGTCTTGATGCAGATGGCTTAGTTATATATCCGGTAAGTTTCATTTTACTGTTTCCTGCAGGGCAATAGTTAACCTCTATTGTATCCTTTGCAAAATCTCTTCCGTATACAGCAGAAATTACCGAAAGCATATCACCGTTTCCATATGTTATAAGTTTAGTTTCTCCGTCACGGATAAAACGGAATTTAATTTCAGGATACGAAAAAGCCATCTTATCCATTACCTGTGCTATTGCATTAGCTTCCGTAACATCCTTTTTCAGAAATTTCTGTCTTGCAGGAGTATTATAAAACAAATCACGAACGATTATTGTTGTTCCATCGGGACATCCTGCCTCTTCTATTTCGGAATTTCCATCAGACGAAACCTCGCAGTAATATCCTCTTTCGGAATCTTTTGTTTTGGTCATAATTTCCACATGAGCTACTGCTGCAACAGAAGCAAGAGCTTCTCCTCTAAAACCAAAGGTTAGAATATGTTCAAGATCAGTCTCTTCTCTTATTTTGCTTGTAGCATGTCTCAAAAATGCCTTTGAAAGATCCTCGCCATCCATTCCGCAACCGTCATCGGTTATACGCATAAATGTGTTTCCACCATTTTTTATTTCAACAGTTATGGATGACGCTTTTGCATCAATAGAGTTTTCTACAAGTTCCTTTACGACCGAACAGGGTCTATCAACAACCTCTCCCGCAGCAATAAGCTCGGAAATATGCTTGTCAAGTAACTTTATTTTTGGCATTCTATCACCACACAATTATTTTACTATACTTTTTAATTCATAAAGAAGATTTAGAGCTTCTATAGGTGTAAGTGTCTCAACATCGGTTTGGCGTATAATTCTTTCGGCATCACTTGTTATTGATGCAAAAAGGTTAGTTTGTCCTTCAATTGAGCTGTCTCCGGTCGCTTTATATGCCTTTTCAATCTCCTTACCTTCTTCAAGGCTCGCAAGAATCTCACGAGCTCTTTTTACAACACTGTTAGGGATTCCTGCAAGCTTTGCTACCTCAATTCCGTAGGAATCATCGGCACCGCCGCTTATTATTCTTCTGAGGAATGTTATATCGTCCCCACGCTTTTTTACCGCAACATTATAATTTCGAATATTTGGATATGTGTTTTCAAGATTTATAAGCTCATGGTAATGAGTTGCAAAAAGAGTTTTTGCTCCAAGTTTCTTTCTGTCTGCAATATGTTCTAAAACCGCATGTGCAATGCTCATACCATCAAAAGTGCTTGTTCCTCTACCGATTTCGTCAAGAATAAGCAGGCTTTTTTCTGTTGCGTTTTTAAGTATATCGGCAACTTCGCTCATTTCTACCATGAATGTGGATTGACCTGCAGAAAGGTCATCGGATGCGCCTACACGGGTATATACTCCGTCAACTATTCCTATATGAGCACGCTTTGCAGGTACAAAACAGCCGATTTGCGCCATTATTGTTATAAGTGCAATTTGACGCATATAGGTGGATTTACCGGCCATATTAGGTCCTGTAATAACTGCTATCTGATTGCTTCTGTTATCAAGAAGAACATCATTGGGAACAAATGGTGCTCCATGGAGCATTTGTTCTACTACCGGATGTCTTCCCCCACTTATTTCTATCACATCTCCAAGATCAACGCTCGGTCTGCAATAATTATTACAAAGAGAAACCGCAGCAAAAGATCTAAGCACATCAATTGCAGCAATTGCATTTGCTGTTGACTGTACTCGTTCCACTTGAGCACCGATTTGAGCACGGACATTTTCAAAGAGTCTCATTTCCAATGCAAGTATTTTGTCATGAGCACCGAGTACTTTTTCTTCAAGTTCTTTAAGTTCGGGGGTTATATATCGTTCGCCGTTAGCAAGAGTTTGCTTTCTTATATATTCCTGAGGGACAAGATTTGTATAAGATTTTGAAACTTCAATATAATAACCGAAAACATGGTTATATCCAATTTTAAGCTTTGGTATTCCTGTGCGCTCTTTTTCAGTTGATTCAATGGCAGAAATTTTTTCTGTAATATTATTTGCGACATCTCTAAGCTCATCAAGCTCAGCGTTATAGCCATCTGCAATAACTCCGCCGTCCTTTAATGTAATAGGCGGATCTTCGATTATCGCATTGTCTATAAGATTTTCAATATCCTCAAGTAAATCTATATTTCCTCGAAGTTCTGTGAGCAACGAGGAATTTGTATTATTTAAAAGACCTTTTATTTTTGGAAGCCTTTTTATACTTGCTGCAAGAGTTTTAAATTCTTTAGGATTTGCATTTCCGAAAATGATTCTTGTCATCGTTCTTTCAAGGTCATAAATACCGGAAAGTTCCTCCGCTAAATCTTCACAAAGCATCGGATCATTTACAAAAACTTCTGTTGCTGAAAGTCTTTTATCAATTTTCACCGGATCAAGCAGAGGTCTGTCTATATAGGAACGAAGAAGTCTTCTTCCCATTGCAGTGCTCGTTTTATCAAGCACCCAAAGGAGGGTTCCCCTTTTTTCTCTTCCACGCATAGTTTCCGTAAGCTCAAGATTTCTTCTCGCCGAAAGATCAAGTTTCATAAATGCTTTTTCATCATAAAATTTAACAGAAGAAATTCGACTTACACCATTCTTTTGAGTTTCATAAAGATATCTCAAAAGTGCAGAAACGCAGTTTTCCTGAAGAATATTCTTAAAACCAAGTTCTGCAGGACTATGTTTTCCGAAATGCTCATAAATTGTTTTCTCGACAAGTTTTTTATCATATTCGGAATCATCTATCTGTTCGCCCATGCAGTTTATGCGTTCTTTTATAAAAAATCCCGCTTCACGACAATCAAGAAAAGCATCGTTAAAAAGCACCTCGCAAGGCTTATAACGGCTTATTTCTTCAATAATTCTGTTATCAAGTTCTTTAACTTTAATTGCACTTGTACATTTAAGCTCCCCTGTTGTAACATCACAAAAACAAATTCCAAATGAGTTTTCATCCACAAAAACACTTGCAATATAGTTATTTGCACTTTCTTCAAGCATCGCATTTTCTACGACAGTTCCGGGGGTTATAACTCGTATAACATCACGCTTTACAATTCCTTTTGCGCTTGCGGGATCCTCCATCTGCTCACAGATTGCAACCTTATATCCTTTTTTTATCAATCTTGCTACATATGATTCATAGCTATGATAAGGAACACCGCACATCGGTGCTCGTTCTTCCTGTCCGCAGTCTCTTCCTGTTAAAGTGAGTTCAAGTTCTTTTGATGCAATTTTAGCATCATCAAAGAACATCTCATAAAAGTCGCCGAGTCTGAAAAACAGTATGGCGTCCTTATTA
>CAZEKU010000083.1:0-283 GCA_964512935.1 uncultured Oscillospiraceae bacterium
TCTCGTCACGCTGACCAGCAGGTTCGTGGTGCAGTAGTTCTTCCTAACGGAACCGGTAAAGAAGTTAAGGTTCTTGTTTTCGCTAAAGGCGATAAAGTTCAGGCTGCTCTTGATGCAGGCGCTGAATTCGCTGGTGCAGAAGAATACATGCAGAAAATCATGTCCGAAGGTTGGATGGATTTTGATGTAGTTATCGCTTCTCCCGATATGATGGGCGTTGTTGGTAGACTCGGTAAAATCCTTGGCCCGAGAGGCCTTATGCCTAACCCCAAAGCAGGTACTG
>CAZEKU010000083.1:293-6011 GCA_964512935.1 uncultured Oscillospiraceae bacterium
CGAGTATCGTCTCGACAAAACCAACATCATTCACTGCCCCATCGGTAAAGCTTCCTTTGGTCCTGAAAAACTTCAGGAGAACTTTGACACTCTCATGAGCGCCATCGTTAAAGCTAAACCCGCAGCAGCAAAAGGTCAGTACGTTAAATCCTGCGTAGTTTCCGCTACCATGGGCCCCGGCGTAAAGATCAACCCTGCAAGATTTGTGTAATTTATATTTACAAAATAAAAAATCCCATCTTAGGATGGGATTTTTTTATTGCAAAAAACCGCATGAGCATCAACTTTTTTGAATTTGAGCACGGACGGTGCTCAAACATTGGATTCACCAAAATTATTTTATAATAAAGTGCAACATATAAAAAATCCCTTCACAAATTGTGAAGGGATTTTTTTGTTACAATTATTTGCCTGCAAGCTTTTCAAGATGCTCATATTTTTCAGCAGCATTTTTTTCTGCTTTATCAAAGAGCTCTTCGGCTCTTTCGGGGAAGGAGCGAATAAGACTGCTGTAACGAACTTCACTCTTGATGAATTCTTTATAATCTGCAGAAGGCGCAGAAGAATCAAGCTGGAATGGATTTTCGCCTTTTTTTGCAAGTCTTGGATCAAATCTAAAGAGATGCCAATATCCGGCTTCGACAGCACGCTTTTCTTCAGCCATTGCATTTCCCATACCGCCTTTTATTCCGTGGTTAATGCAGGGTGCATAGGCAATTATAAGGGAAGGACCATCATAAGCCTCGGCTTCGGAAATTGCTTTTACAGCCTGTGCCATATTTGCGCCTTGAGCAATTTGAGCGACATAAATATATCCATAACTCATAGCGATTGCGGCAAGATCCTTTTTCTTTACTTCTTTACCTGCTGCAGCGAACTGAGCAACAGCACCGGTAGGTGTAGCTTTTGATGATTGACCACCGGTGTTGGAGTAAACCTCGGTATCAAATACAAGAACATTGATATTCCTTCCGGAGGCAAGAACATGGTCAAGACCGCCAAATCCGATATCATAAGCCCAACCGTCACCACCAAAGGCCCAAACGGATTTTTTTGCAAGATAGTTTTTTCCTTTTAAAATAGCTTTAGCTTTGTCGCAGTCACAAGCGGTGAGAGCTTTAACAAGTTCTTTTGTAGCAACAGCATTTGCCTCGCCATCATCAATTGTTTCAAGATAGGTGTTTGCGGCGTTAACAGCTGCAGGATTGCTTCCGTTTTCTGCAATATCTTTTACCTTGTCAATATAGCTGCTGCGGATAGCTTCTTGTCCAAGGAACATTCCATAACCATACTCGGCATTATCCTCGAAAAGTGAGTTTGCCCATGCGGGACCTTTACCCTCGGAGTTTTTGGTATAAGGAGTTGACGGAGCAGAACCTCCCCAAATGGAAGAACATCCGGTAGCGTTTGCAATATACATTCTATCTCCGAAAAGCTGTGTAACAAGCTTTGCATAGGGAGTTTCACCACAGCCTGCGCAAGCGCCGGAGAATTCAAGCAACGGACGACGGAACTGAGAACCTTTGAGAGTATTTGCTTTGAATTTTTGAGATACTTCGATTTTTTCCGGAATATCAACACCATATTCAAAAATCTTCTGCTCGGAAAGTTGAGAATCAAGAGGTTTCATCTCAAGAGCCTTAACACCTTTTTTGCCGGGACACACATTTACACAGGAACCGCAACCGGTACAGTCAAGCGCAGAAACAGTGATTGCGAAGCTCTTTTCGGAAATACCTGTCATGGGGAGAGATTTTGTTCCTTCGGGAGCGGAGAAAAGCTCATCTTCATTAAATACAACAGGACGGATAGCTGCATGAGGACATACATAGGAGCACATATTGCACTGAATGCAATTTTCGGGAAGCCATTGAGGTACATCAACTGCTATACCACGTTTTTCGTAAGCAGCAGATCCTGCCGGGAATGTACCATCCTCACGACCTGAGAATACGGAAACGGGAAGTTCATCACCGTTTTGTGCTGCTACGGGAATAAGAATATTGTTGATGAAATCAACGACTTCTTTATCTTCACCGGTTGCTTCGGGAATTGAGATAGCACCTTCTGCTTTGAGCCATTCGTCAGTGGGGTAGTCTACTTTAACAAAGTCGGTCATTCCACGCTCAATGGCTTTATAGTTCATTTCGACAACAGCGTCGCCTTTTTTACCATAGCTTGCAAAAGCGGCTGATTTCATATACTTTTCAGCCTCTTCTGCGGGGATGATTTCGGTGATTTTAAAGAAAGCGGATTGGAGAATTGTATTTATTCTTCCGTTAAGGCCGATTTCTTTAGCAATAGAGATTCCGTCAATAGTGTAAAGCTCAATTTCGTTTTCAGCAATAAAGCGTTTTACATCACCGGGAAGATGCTCGGAAAGTTCTTCGGCATTCCAACTGCAGTTTATAAGGAATTTTCCGCCTTTTTTGAGCACGGATGTCATATTGTATTTGCTTATATAAGAAGGATTATGACAAGCTACAAAATCGGCTTTATTGATATAGTATGTGGATTTTATAGGCGACTTTCCAAATCTAAGGTGGGATATAGTTACGCCACCGGATTTTTTAGAGTCATATGCAAAATAACCTTGAGCATAAAGATCCGTATGGTCGCCGATTATCTTAATGGAGTTTTTATTAGCACCAACAGTACCATCAGAACCGAGACCCCAGAACATACAGCTCATATTGCCTTTAGGAGTTGTGTCAGGAGCTTCTTTTATTTCAAGTGAAAGATTAGTGACGTCATCGTTAATTCCGAGAGTAAAAGTATGTTTGGATTTTGTCTCGGCATTGCGATAAACAGCAATTATCTGTGCAGGTGTTGTATCTTTGCTTCCGAGACCGTATCTACCACCGAAAAGCTCTACATTTTCAAACTTTGTATTACGAAGAGCAGCAGAAACATCGAGGTAGAGAGGTTCACCGACAGAGCCAGGCTCCTTTGTTCTATCAAGTACAGTGATTGTTTTAGCGGTTGAGGGAATAGCATCAATAAAATGACATTTGCTGAAAGGTCTATAAAGACGAACTTTTACAAGACCGTATTTGCCACCGTTAGAATTGAGATAGTCGATTGTTTCTTCAATAGTGTCACAAACGGAACCCATTGCGATAATTACATGTTCAGCATCCGCAGCACCATAATAATTGAAAAGCTTATAATCTGTTCCGATTTCCGAATTGACTTTTTTCATATAATCTTCTACAACAGCGGGAAGAGCATCATAGAATTTGTTGGCAGCTTCACGTGCTTGGAAGAATATATCCGGATTTTGAGCAGTACCACGTGTTACAGGGTGATTAGGGTTGAGAGCACGCTCACGGAAGGAGTCAATAGCATCAAAATCGGCAAGTTTTTTAAGCTGCTCATAATCCCAAACCTCGATTTTTTGAATTTCATGGGAAGTTCTGAAACCATCAAAGAATTGAACAAAAGGAACACGACCCTTAATAGCAGAAAGATGTGCAATAGGAGCGAGATCCATTACTTCTTGAGGGTTTCCGGAGCAAAGCATTGCAAAACCTGTTTGACGACAGGCATAGATATCGGAATGATCACCAAAAATGCTAAGTGCATGAGAGGCAAGAGCTCTTGCGGAAACATTTATAACGCAGGGAAGAAGTTCTCCTGCAATTTTATACATATTTGGAATCATTAAAAGAAGTCCTTGTGAAGCAGTGAAAGTTGTTGTAAGAGCACCTGCTGCAAGGGATCCATGAACGGAACCTGCGGCACCTGCTTCGGACTGCATTTCTGTAACTTGAACCTTATTGCCGAATATGTTTGTTTTTCCGCTTGCAGACCATTTGTCGGCGAGCTCTGCCATTACAGAGGAAGGTGTAATGGGATAAATCGCAGCAACATCGGTGTAAGCATAAGAAACATGAGCGGCGGCAGTATTGCCGTCCATTGTTTTTTTATAACGTGCCAATGTTTTCAACTCCTTTAATAAACGTAATTGAACATTTTAATATTATCATGTATTGTCTATTCTTTCAAATGTTTTTCAAAAACTTATAGAAGTTTACAAAAATTGATGAAAAAATATAGTTATTTTAACCTTATAAACAAAAATGTGATGTAAATAGAATGATATTTATTTTCTCATTTTTATAGAAATTATTTGATAAAAAATATCAACAATACTTAAAAGCTTTCTATAAAACTATATATTATTAATAGAAGAATTATTGCAAAACTGTACCTTCTTATGGTAAAATAAACTAGGTTTATTATATAAATTATCGGAGGCGAGAGCATGGCTTCTAATTATAGTGTAAGACTTACAAAAATAATAAAAGACTTCAATCTTCAAAAGATTTGGGCGCCGGAAGATGTAAGCGGAATAAAAATCAGCACAAATGAGGTTAACCGTCCGGGACTTCAGCTTGCGGGTTTTTATGAGCTTTTTGATCCGTCGAGAGTTCAAATTATAGGAAAAACGGAGTATAGCTATCTTAAGAAGCTTGGAGATAAAATGTACGATGCCTTGGAGGAGTTTTTATCAAAAAAGCCGATGGTCATAATTATAACTTGGAATTTGACCGTTGATAAAAAATTTGTCTCATTGGCAGAAAAATATAATGTTCCGGTATATCGTACAACCGAAATGACATCGGAGTTTGTAGCCGGAATTACACAGACTTTAAGCGTAGCTCTTGCAAAAAGAATAACCCGACACGGAGTTTTTGTTGAAGTTTACGGAGAAGGTGTTCTCCTTTATGGCGATAGCGGGGTTGGTAAAAGTGAAGTTGCGATGGAACTTATTAAAAGGGGACATCGCCTTATTGCAGATGATGCAGTTGAAATTAGACGAGTTTCAAATAGAAGCCTTGTTGGAACCTCTCCAGAAAATATCAGACATTTTATGGAACTCAGAGGTGTTGGCATTATAAATGCAAAAAACCTTTTCGGTATGGGCGCAGTAAAAAAGAGTGCAAAACTTGATATGATAATAAACCTTGAACCATGGGATAATGATAAGGTTTACGATAGAATGGGCGCCGAAGATGTTTATACAAAAGTTCTTGATGTAGAGGTTCCGTTTTATACAATTCCTGTACAGCCCGGAAGAAACATTGCTGTAATAGTTGAAGTTGCAGCAATGAATAATCGTCAGAAGAGGATGGGTGACAATGCTGCTCTTGAGCTTATGGAGCGTATAAGTATGCCTGAACTTGAAGCTGATGACGATTTAGGAGAATGGGATTCGTATTATGGACTGGATGGATAAGGAGGAATAAGCATGGATAAAAATTTGTTTATCGAATTTGCAAATGAACATGGGATAAAATATCTTGAAAACGAGAGTCTTTCAAAGCACACTTCGTTTAAGATAGGAGGCCCTGCGAAGATTTTTGCAAAGCCCTCTAACATAAATGAAATTTGTCAAATATTAAAATTCGTTAAAGAAAATGATGTTCCTTTGCTTGTACTCGGAAAAGGTTCAAATGTACTGATTTCGGATGATGGAATAGACGGCATTGTGATGCATTTTGGAAGTGGATTCGGAAAAATAAAACTTATAGATGAAGAGACAATTTATTGTGAGTCGGGAACAAGCTTAGCGGCTTTATGCAATTTTGCTCTTGAAAATGAACTTACGGGAGCAGAATTTGCATATGGAATACCCGGTTCCGTAGGCGGTGCGGTTTTTATGAATGCAGGAGCTTACGGAGGCGAGATAAAAGATATAATTGTTTATGCGGA
>CAZEKU010000084.1:0-5994 GCA_964512935.1 uncultured Oscillospiraceae bacterium
TATAGATTCCGATAACGGAATTTATATAAACGGCGGAAAAGTTTTGGCATTCGGAAGTAGAAGTGACGGCGTAAGCAAAAATTCCAAACAGCTTTTTGCAACAATTGATTTCAAAACCGATGTTGCAGCGAAAAGCGTTGTTGAATTTGTAAATGCTGATGGAAAAACAATCAGAGCTGAAAGCGAAAGAGCTTTCAGAAGTATGGTAATTTCCGACGAAAGCTTTACCGAGGGAAGTGAATACAGCCTTTATGTAAACGGTGTTCTTCAGGAATATGAAATTGTTTACAGCTCCGAAAATATTTTCGGAGAGGATTTCTTAGGAAACTTTGATTTTGAAGAAAAAATCCCCGATTTGAATAATGAAAGAAACAGCTATAAAACCCCTGAAGGCCTTGATGAATGGATGGAATCCGAAAAGGATATGCCCGAAGAAATAAGAAATTGGATTGAAGCTATGGCGGGAATTTCTGATAAATTCGGAAATGGAATGGAAATGTTCGGCGGCGATAAAGCTGAAGATCCTCCTATGAATAAACCTAATGAGGGAAATCCTAAAGCGGATTTTCTCGCACCGGATGAGGGCATAGACAGAACAATTTTTGTAATCACAAAAGAATCACCCTATTTCTCGGGAGTTTCCGATTCCGAAAAGGCTACGGGAAAGGAAACCGTAAGTTTTACAATAGATGGCGAAACAAGAATTGAGGATATCTATGTCGGAGACAAAACCGACATAAAATCCATTGAATGCAGCAAAAATATTTCCGAAAAACATATAAAACTTACACTTATGTATACCGGCAGGGATACAAATAAGGATTTAACAAGAAGCTGTCTGCTTTCCGATGGTTATGAAAAAGTCAATGAGCTTTTTAACGACCTTCCGACCGGTGACTATCGCCTTATTGTCGAAGTAACGGGCGAAAACGAAAATTATAGAGGAATACAGTATTTTCCCTTTGATGTGCTTGAATAAAGCAACCGTTTTTGCTTTAATTTTCAATTTGTTTGACATAAAGTCTTGAAATATAATGTGTTAAAGGATATAATATATATTTGTCATACTGTGCCGAATAAATCGGCAAAGGCTAATATAAAAGCAAGGATGGTTTATTTATGAGCAAAAAAGAAACCCTTGGTGTAACTGAGCAGGTTAATGAAAACAAAAAACTCAGCGATACCGCAAAAGCTAAAAATAAAAAGGCAAAATACACTATTGCAAAAATTGTTGTTGCACTTTGCGTAGTGCTCTGCATTGTTCTTACTGTTTTTGAACTCGGAGTTACCTATCGTACAATCAAAGCTGCAGATGTTGACGGAACCGAATATTCTGTTGCAGAATATAACTGGCTCTACACCAACAGCGTATATGAAATCTATAACAACTATTACAAAATCTACGGAAGCCTCGCATCCTATTTCTTTAATCCCCAGGGAAATCTTACCGAGCAGGTTTACAATAACGAAACCGGTGAAACTTGGGCAGATTATGTAAAAGAATATACCAACAATACCCTTGTTGAAATGACTGCACTTTATAATGCAGGCAAAGATGCAGGCTTTGAAACCGATGAGAAAATTATCGAAAGCATCAATGCCGAATGGGATTCCCTTAAAGCTGTTGCAAGCGCTTACGGATACTCCGCAAACAGCTATGCAGAGCTTAACTACGGTCGTGGTGTTAACGAAAAAGTTTTCAAAGAAATGTATGAGCGTTATCTCTATGCTTACAGCTACGCTGAATATGTTTCCGATAGCGAAGTAGTTACCGAAAGCGAAATTGATGAATACTATTCTGAAAACTCCGAACTTTTCGATTGCGTTTCTTTCAAAAGCTATTTTGTAAGCGGAAGCGCAGCTGAGGGCGAGGATGCAGATGCTGCAATGGCAGCTGCAAAAGAGAAAGCAGAGGCTGTTCTTGCAGGAACCGAGGAAGTTGAATTCACCGATTCCGATTATATCGTACACGCATCCGTAAACTCTGCATATGCAGATTGGCTCTTCGATGAAGCAAGAGTTGCAGGCGATAAAGAAGTTTTCGAGACCGAAACCGGCTATTATGTAGTTGAGTTCGTTGAAATAAACGATATCCACTACAACACCGTAAATGCAAGACATATTCTCGTTGCACCTTCCAGCACTTCCGATGACAGCGCATGGCAGGAAGCTCTTAAAAATGCAGAGAAATATGAGGCTGAATGGAAAGAACTCGGTGGCAGCGAAGAAAACTTTGCAACCATTGCAGCAAAATATTCCAGCGACAGCTCTGCTTCCAACGGTGGCCTTTATGAAAACATCTACAAAGGTCAGATGGTAGAGGAATTTGAAGATTGGTGCTTTGATCCTGCAAGAAAAGCAGGCGACAGCGAAATAATCAAAACCTCCTATGGTTATCACATTATGTATTTCTCCGGTGTTGCCGAGGATTATTATACCTATGCAATTGACAGCACTATAAGAGATGAAAGACTCAATTCTTATATTGACGGTATTACCGATGGAATAGAGGTTTCTGCACTTTCCGGAGACAGATTTGTCGGCAAACATCTTGCCTAATAATTTCAAAACGAAATTGGGACGGCTTTTTACCTAAAAAGCCGTCCCATATTTTAAATTAAGCCGAAAGGATAATGAAAAAATGAAAAGATTTTTTGCGGCACTTATTGCAGTAATGCTCATGCTCACAGCAGTTGCAGGCTGCTCTGCCAAAGAAACCGAATATCCGGTAGCCTTTAAAGTAGGGGAAAAAGAATTCACCGTTTCGGATATGAACTATATGTATATGTCAACTTTTAATGAGATATACTATAACCTCTATTCCTATTACGGAAGCTCAATTTCCTATATCGTAGACCTTTCCAAACCTCTTGAGGAGCAGATGATAAGTGCAGATAAATCATGGCATGATTATCTTATTGAAAGCACCGAAAGCTCCGTTAAAAGCATTGTAGCAGTTTACGATGCAGCAAAAGCCGCAGGCTTTGTTCTCCCGGAGGATTATCAGAAAGATATTGATACCATTGATGAACAGCTCAGCGAGATTGCAGCAGAAAATGATATGACCGTAGAAGAATATGTAAAAAGCTCCTATGGCGAAGATACAACTGTCGAATCCATAAAGAAGATGACCGAGTATCAGCTCTATTGCAACGCATATGTTCAGGATTATAAAGATAAAATCGAAGTTACCGATGAAGATATCCTTGCCTATTATGAGGCAAACAAAAAAGATATAGATACCGTTAACTTCCGTTATTACAGCTCCTATTATGCAGAGGAAACCGCAGAGGGTACCGAAAATTCCGAAGAAACCGAAGTAACTCTTACTAAAGATGAGGCAAAAGCTCAGGCAGATGCTCTTGCAGCAGCAAAAAATGCCGACGAGTTTAATGCTCTTGCAAAAGAATATACCACCGATGAATCTCAAAAAGAACTTTTTGAGATTGGAGATGCAACACTTTTCGCAGGTGCATCTTACAGTGCAACCGGAATTGAAGAAGTATCCGAATGGCTTTTCGATGAGGCAAGAGTTGCAGGCGATACAATGGTTCACCATGATGAAACCTACAGCAGCTATCTCACCGTTATGTTTGAAGAGCGTGTTGACCCCGATTATGACTACATTGATGTAAGACATATCCTTATCGCACCCGAAGAGGGCGAAGACGGCGAAGTAAGCGATGAAGCATGGGCTGCTGCTGAAGAAAAAGCTAAAAAAGTATATGATACCTATCTTGCCAGCGAACAGACCGAAGATGCTTTCGCTGCTCTTGCAGTTGAACATTCCGCTGACGGAAACGCTGCACAGGGTGGAATTTACGAAAATGTCGCAAAAGGAAAAATGGTTCAGCCCTTCAATGATTGGTGCTTTGATGAGGCAAGAAAAACCGGCGACAGCGATATTGTAAAAACTCAGTTCGGTTATCATGTAATGTACTTTGTCGGAATTGGCGATAACAACCTTGTTTCTGTTATAGAGCCCACTGTTCAGCAGGAAAAACTCTATGCCTTTGTTGCAGATTGCGAAATGAATGTTACCACCGAGGCTACCGATGAAATGGAAAATGTCGGCGGAATGATTGATGAGCTTGTTGCCGCATCAAGTTCTTCCGATGAAAAAACCGAGGGAACTGTTTCCACAAGTGCTGTGATTATCGCTGTTCTTGTTGCAATAATTATTGTATGCATTATCATCATAATCAAAAATGCTCCTAAGAAAAAATCCGAGCCGAGCGAGGATACTGAGGAGCCTTCCGAGGATGAAGAATGTGTACTTGAGGCAACCGATGATGATCTCACCGATGAGGAAATCGTTGCAGAAGAAGCTTTTGAGGAAAACGCTTCCGAAGAAACAACCGAAGAAACTGAGGAAGAAAATACCGAAGAATAATAAAAAGGTGTCTGCTTTTGCAGACACCTTTTTTATAACAAAAAAAGCCTGCCCAAATGGGCAGGCTTAATTTTTATCAAAGATTTTTCATAAGGAGCCATTCGCCGATTCCTTTTTTAAGAAGATCGGGAACAAGGAGAAGGGGCTTAAAGCCTTTTCTCTGATAAAGAGCCTTTGCTCTGGGGTTGAAGTCGGAAACAGCGATGAATGCTTTATCGAAGTTCATCTGTTTGCAAATACCGAGATAAATGTCGATAAGCTGTTCGCCGATTCCTTTGCCACGATAACCGTCTTTTACACCGAGAAGTGCAAGATAGGGGAGTTCACCGTACATACCCATCATGTCGTAAACCATAAGACCTACGGGCTCACCTTTATCGGTTTCGGCAACAATTACATTTCCGCTTTCAAGAGGACCGTAAACCCATTCACGAAGAGTTTCGGTTCCTTTGAAATAATGTTCATAAAGCGGGCTGTTGTCAAAAATTTTGACATATTCATCCCATTTTTCGGTAGTACCTTTTACAAAGTTAACTCTGTATTTATAATCCATCTGAGACATTTACAAATCCCTCCCAAAAAAAGTCGGTATTAAACAACTAAATTATAGTACCGAAAGAAAAAAATGTCAATGGAAATCATAAAAAAGCTTAGCTGAAAGAAAGGGTTTTAAAATGCTCTTGACAAGAAAATGCCTCGGTGTTATAATCCTTATGTTATCTAAAAGGCAATGATGGAGAGTATGCGTTGCAGTGCTGTTTTAAAGAGAGCCGACGGTGGGTGAAAGTCGGTAGACGGCGGCTTTGTGTTGTAGCTCCGGAGTCGAAGGGAAGAAAGCCTATCGGTGATTAGAACCCTTCCGTGAAGGCTGCGTAAATGCTGTGGGGAATTATCCGTTGCCCCGTCGAGCGGTATCTGCCGATAGCGCAGATGCAATTTGAGTGGTACCGCGGGTCTGTTGATATTACAGCTCGTCTCAAAGAACATTCTTTGGGACGAGTTTTTTTATTTTTCCCAAAGCAAAAACGGAAAATTATTAAGAAAGAGGAAAATTAAATGCGCAAAGAACTTGAAAAAACCTATGACCCTGCGCAAGTGGAAAAACGCATCTATAAGTTTTGGCTTGATGGCGGATATTTCCATGCAGAAGTAAATCCCGATAAAAAGCCTTTTACAATTGTTATTCCGCCACCAAATATCACCGGTAAGCTCCATATGGGCCATGCACTTGATAATACCATTCAGGATATTCTTATCCGTATGAAAAGAATGCAGGGCTATGAGGCACTTTGGATGCCCGGAACCGACCATGCATCCATTGCAACCGAGGTGAAAATAGTCGAAAATATGAGAGCCGAAGGACTTTCCAAGGACGATGTCGGCCGTGATGGTTTCCTTGAAAGAGCTTGGGAATGGAAGAAAAATTACGGTGGAACAATCGTAAAACAGCTTAAAACTCTCGGATGCTCCTGCGATTGGGAGCGTGAGAGATTCACTCTCGATGAGGGTTGCTCAAAAGCTGTTCGCAAGGTTTTCGGCGAGCTTTATAACAAAGGTCTTATCTACCGTGGTGAGCGTATCATAAACTGGTGCCCTAAATG
>CAZEKU010000085.1:0-5986 GCA_964512935.1 uncultured Oscillospiraceae bacterium
CTCCTGCAAATAATATGGAAGTCAAAGCAAGATTTAGCAGGAGGTTTTATATATGAAAGCAACAGGCATAGTCCGAAGGATTGACGACCTCGGAAGGGTTGTAATTCCAAAAGAAATTCGCCGAACAATGCGTATCCGCGAGGGCGACCCGCTTGAAATTTTTACAGATAATGACGGCGGAGTCATTTTTAAAAAATATTCGCCCATAGGCGAGCTTGCATCATTTGCAGGACAGTATGCGGATGTACTCTATAAAGTAGGCGGATGTCCGGTTCTTATTTGTGATAGGGATAGCGTAGTTTCCGCTGCGGGAATTCCTAAAAAAGAGGTGCTTGAGCGCAGAGTTTCCCCAATGCTTGAGGATCTTATGGAAAGAAGAGCTGTATACAGCCGCAGCGGAATTTCCGGTGAAAACCTGCTTTTTCCGGTAGAGGGAGTCGATAAAGCTGCGCTTACGGCAGCGGCAATTGTAGCAGCAGGAGATGTTTGCGGTGCGGTTGTATATCTTTCGGACGGACACGAAAAAGCAGGGGAGGCTGAAACAAAACTTGTTTCAGCAGCAGCAAATTTCCTCGGAAAACAGATGGAAGAATAGTATTGATAATTTAGAATATTATAATTTAAAATATGTAAAATAGGCATTTAAAAATAAAAAACCGCTTAATTAAGCGGTTTTTTAAAACGCAAACAAAAAATCGGAAGGCAAAATGCCTTCCGATTTAATTTTTCTTTAATTAAAGGAAACCTTCGGATTTGCTATAAGGACACCAAGGTCTGACTTCGATAATATGGTCACATTCCACATCGGTTGAACGAACATAATAGCTGTTCTGCCAACCATAAGGATCGGGATTTTCAAGGGGATCATATGCATGAACAACAAAATAACCATTGTCGTCCTTATATGCTCCGTCCTCGATCATATTGTATTTTTTACCTTCAAAATTTATTTCTTTGCGCATTTTTCTGATGCCTCCGATCAACTACTGATAATAGGATACTATAAATTTAAAATTAAATCAATAGTTTTTGTGTTTTTTACAAAAATGTAAATTTTTTTGGAATAACTATTGATAAATTTAAAAAGTTATTTTATAATTGTTGAATCTAAAACAGTTTCAAATCAAACTAATTATTTTGTGGGGAGGAAAAATCATGTGTGAGCGGTACTATATAAATACAGAACTTCGTATTCTTTGCCGCAATATCAATAATTATTTCATCTTCTACGGAAACCGGAAAAAAGTTGATAAAATGACCGGTTCGGGTGGATGGATAATTTCGTATATTGCCGAAAACTATGATAGAGATGTGTTTCAGCGTGACCTTGAAAAAGAGTTCGACATAACCCGTTCTACGGCATCGAAGAATGTTGATCTCCTTGTGGAGAACGGTTTTATTAAAAGAGAACCCGTAGATTATGATGCACGCCTTAAAAAGCTTGTGCTCACCGATAGCGCAAAGGAAGTTCTTAAAATTGTAAAAAGCGACAGAGCCGAGCTTGAAACTCAGATGCTTAAAGGATTTTCCGATGATGAGAAAAAGCAGCTCCGAGCATTTCTTAAAAGACTTTCCGCAAATCTTAAAACAGAGGAGGAATTTTAATGATAAAACGACTTGCGAAAAGTATTCGCGAATATAAGTTACCCTCATTGCTCTCCGCGCTTTTTGTAAGCCTTGAGGTAGTAATGGAGGTACTTATTCCCTTTGAAATGGCAGATATGCTTGACTTCGGAATAAATGCCGGAAATATGGATTATGTGCTTAAAAGCGGAATAAAACTCATTATTTATGCTGCAATTGTAATTTTGCTTGGAAACCTTGCGGGAAGATGTGCTTCAACCGCAGCCTGCGGTTTTGGAAAAAATCTTCGACATGATATGTATTATAATGTCCAGAATTTCTCCTTTTCAAACATAGATAAATTTTCCACTTCAAGCCTTATAACAAGAATGACAACGGATGTACAGAATGTACAGCAGGCATATCTTATGATAGTAAGAACCGCATTCCGCTCTCCGATAATGATGATATGCTCCACAATTTTCGCATTCAGAATATATCCGAAACTTGCGATAATATTCGTTGCCTGCCTTCCTATTCTTGCAGGTGGACTTTATTTTATTATGCAAAAAACCCATCCGATTTTCAAAAAGGTATTCAAAACCTATGACCGTCTTAACAGAACAGTACAGGAAAACCTCAGAGGAATTCGCGTTGTAAAATCCTTTATCCGTGAGGACCATGAAATCGAAAAATTCGATGAGACCTCCGAATCAATTCGCCGTGACTTTACAAAGGCAGAGCAGAATATTGCATGGAACGCACCTCTTATGCAGAGCTGCTCCTATGTTTGCATGATATGCGTTTCATGGCTCGGTGCTCAAGCAATAATCGCTTCCGGCAATAATCCCGACCTCGGACTTACAACAGGTATGCTCATGAGCCTTATAACCTATTCAATGCAGATTCTTATGAGCGTTATGATGCTCTCCGTTATATTTGTTATGATAACCGTATCCCGTGAAAGCGCAGAGCGTATCTGCGAAGTGCTCGAAGAGGAAAGCGACCTCAAGAACAATGAGCATCCCATCAAAGAAATTCCCGATGGCAGCGTAAAGTTTGAGCACGTAAGTTTCCGCTATTCCGAAAAAGCGGATAAAAACGTGCTCGACGATATCTGCATAGAGATAAAATCCGGTGAAACAGTGGGTGTTCTCGGTGGAACAGGTTCCTCAAAATCCACCTTTGTACAGATGATTCCCCGCCTTTATGATACAACCGAAGGCACCGTGCTCGTAGGTGGTAAAGATGTGCGTGAATATGATCTTGAGGCTCTCCGTGACAGCGTTGCAATGGTGCTCCAAAAGAATGTACTTTTCTCTGGAACAGTTCGTGAAAACCTCCTTTGGGGAAATGAGCACGCTACTCAGGAAGAAATTGAGCACGCCTGCGACCTTGCTCAGGCATCACCGTTTATAAATGAAATGCCCGAAAAATATGAAACCTATATTGAACAGGGCGGTGCAAATGTTTCCGGCGGACAGAAACAGCGACTCTGCATTGCAAGAGCACTGCTTAAAAAACCGAAAATACTTATCCTTGATGACTCAACCAGTGCTGTTGACACCAAAACCGATGCGCTTATCCGCAAAGCTTTTGCGGAAGAAATTCCCGATACCACAAAGATAATAATCGCTCAGCGTGTTTCCTCCGTAATGGATGCAGATAAAATCGTAATCCTTGATGCGGGAAAAATTGTTGCGGTAGGAACCCATGAAGAACTTCTCGAAACAAGCGAAATTTATCGTGAAACCTATGAATCTCAGATGAAAGGAGGCCTTTCCGATGAATGATAAAAAAATGCAGGGCAAAAAGCCTTCACTTGATATTGCAACCGTAAAAAGGCTTCTCTCATATTTCAAAAACTACCGTATTTTGATGGTTTTTGTTTTGATTTGCATAGTGCTTTCCACCGTTGCAAGCGTAGCATCCTCTCTTTTCATCAAAACCCTTATAGATGATTACATCACACCCCTTGTAGGTGTTGCAAACCCCGATTTTTCAGCACTTATTTCCGCACTTATCGGAATGGCTGTGATCTATCTTTTAGGCGTACTTTCCTCGCTTTTCTATAACAGAGCAATGGCAAGGGTCGCACATAATATCCTTAAAGATATCCGCTCCTCAATGTTCCGTCATATGCAGCGTTTGCCTATCAAATATTTTGATACAAACAGCCACGGCGATGTAATGAGCTATTATACAAACGATGCGGATACACTTCGCCAGATGCTTTCACAGAGCGTTCCTCAGGTTATACAGTCACTTCTCTCATTGACCTTTGTATTTATTTCAATGCTTATCCAAAGCGTTTGGCTTACTCTTATCGTAGTTGTTTTCACTTTCTTTATGCTGAAAATTCTCGGAAAAATAACCGGAAAATCCAGCCGCTATTTTATGGGCGCACAGCGCTCCATAGCTGATGTAAACGGTTATATCGAGGAAATGATAAACGGCCAAAAGGTTGTAAAGGTATTCAACCATGAAAGCAAGGCTAAAGAGGCTTTTGATAAGAAAAACACCGAGCTTTGCAACAATGCAACCAACGCAAATAAGCTCGCAAACACCCTTATGCCTTTGATGAACGGACTCGGATATTTCCTTTATGTAATAATCGCAATTATCGGTGGATATCTTGCACTTTCCGGATTCCCGAACCTCAGTCTTTTAGGTGTAAGCACTCTTACACTCGGTACAATCGCATCCTTCCTTCAGCTTTCAAGAAGTTTCTGTCAGCCCATAGGAAATGTTTCCAACCAGATAAACTCCGTTATTATGGCTGTTGCAGGTGCAAAAAGAATTTTTGAGTTCATTGATGAGCCTGTCGAAGAAAATAACGGCAAGGTAACCCTTGTCAATATGACTATGAAAAACGGCATCATTGAAGAAACCGAAGAAAGAACCGAACAATGGGCATGGAAAATTCCTAAAGAGGACGGAAGTTTTGAATTCCGTGAGCTTAAAGGTGAAGTTCACCTTGACCATGTTGATTTCTCCTATGATGAGGGCAAGCGTGTTCTCCATGATGTAACTTTCTATGCAGAGCAGGGTCAAAAGGTCGCTCTTGTAGGTGCAACCGGTGCAGGTAAAACCACAATCACAAACCTTATAAACCATTTCTACGATATCGAAAACGGCGTTATCACTTATGACGGAATTGATATTCGTGAAATAAACAAAGACGATTTGAGACGCTCAATGGGTGTTGTTCTTCAGGATGTAAACCTCTTTACCGGAACGGTTATGGAAAACCTCCGCTACGGAAGACCCGATGCAACCGATGAGGAATGTATCGCAGCAGCAGAGCTTGCGGATGCGGATTCCTTTATCCGTATGCTCCCTAACGGTTATAACACCGTTCTTGAGGGTGACGGCAGCGGACTTTCTCAGGGACAGCGTCAGCTTATCTCCATTGCAAGAGCAGCTGTTGCAGACCCGCCCGTTATGATTCTTGATGAGGCAACCTCCTCAATAGATACAAGAACCGAGGCAATTGTTCAGCGTGGTATGGATGCGCTTATGTATGGCCGTACCGTATTTGTTATTGCACACAGACTTTCTACAGTTCAGGATTCCGATGTTATTATGGTACTTGATCACGGACGCATTATCGAGCGTGGAAGCCATGATAAACTTATTGAACAAAAGGGAACCTATTACCGTCTTTATACGGGAGCATTTGAGCTCGAATGATCCTGAAAATAAAAGGAGCCGAAAGGCTCCTTTTGTTTTTTAACAATATATTGATGATTTTAAGTGCCGAAAGTGATAAAATATCAAAAGGGAGGCGATAGCTTGAATAAAGATTTTAAAACAGAGCTTTTTGTGGCAATTCTTGCGGGAATTATCTGCGGAGTAATTTGCCTTATAGGATTTCTTTTCATTGAACCGCAAAGTTGGTACTTTTCAATTTTAATAGCGGTAATTATGGGTGTCGCAGTATGGTTTAAATCCGCACACGATAAAAAGAAAAATGCAGGAAAATATGAAAGAGATGAACATCTTATAGATTTTCCCTATATATATTCTGTTGAGGGCTATTTAAGAGGCGATTCCGATAAAGATGCAAAATTTTATTTCGGTGAGGACAGAATAGCTGCGCTCCATTATAAAAATGTGCGTCCGATTATCGAAGAATTTGAAACAGAGCGTATTAAAGCCGGATATATGGACCGCTGCGGATGGTTTTCAATTTTGGTCAAAGGCGAAAAAAGAAGACTTGTAATTCCAAAACCCGAGGCTGAAAAAGCAGCTTCTGTACTTGAGGCTGTTTTGGATAGCAAATCCACTTGACAAATACATTTGTATTATGATATTATGTAAAAAATAAATCTTTAAAAGACGATACAGAGAGATCGCCAAGGTTGCGAGTCTAATTTCCGGCGCTGTGTAAAAAAACCAGGTCCCGTAGTTTTTTGTGCAT
>CAZEKU010000086.1:0-5974 GCA_964512935.1 uncultured Oscillospiraceae bacterium
TCCCGATACGGTTGAAGAACTTATAAAATTGCCCGGAATCGGAAGAAAAACAGCAAATCTGGTGGTTGGAGATATTTACGGAAAGCCCGCAGTTGTTTGTGATACGCATTGTATAAGAATAACGAATTTGCTTGGATTTACAACTACAAAAGATCCGGCAAAATGTGAAAAAGAACTGCGTGAAATTCTTGATCCGACTGAATCAAATGATTTTTGTCATAGAATGGTTTTACATGGTAGAGCTGTTTGCGTAGCAAGAAAACCTAAATGTGATAAATGTGTGCTTAAAGAAATTTGTGAGCATGTTCAAAAAACAGAGTGATATTATAAAAATACATATTGAAAATAATATCTTTGGGAATTATAATATAAATATACTGACTTAAAAGGAGATAATTAAAATGGCATATCAGGTTACAAAAGATTCAATCATTGGTGATGTTCTTGATTATGATAAAGATACTGGTGTATTTTTCCTTGAAATGGGAATGCATTGTTTAGGATGCCCGATGTCACGAGGAGAAAGTATCGAAGAGGCCTGCAAGGTACATGAAGTTAACTGCGAAGATATAATCGCAAAGATAAACAAGTATTTTGAAGATAAAGAAAACTGATGAAAATGCGGCAGCCATGAGATTTCACGGCTGCCTTAAGTTTTATATGAAGTGAGGAATTATTTTTGGAAAAGCTTGATTCAAGACTTGCTGCCGCTGCCGATTTTGTAAAAGAAGGTTCAGTTGCAGCAGATGTCGGAACTGACCATGGATATTTAATATGCCATTTGGTAAGCGAAGGCATATGCATAAAAGGTTTTGCAACTGACATAAATGTAAAACCGCTTGAAACTGCAAAAAATCTCATTAGTGAAATGGGTCTGGAGAATAAAATCAGTGCGGTACTTACCGATGGACTTAAGGGACTTCCTGAGGATGAAATAAATGAAGTCATTATTTGCGGAATGGGCGGAGAAACAATTATTGGTATTCTGGATGATGCAAAATGGGTAAAATCCGAAAAAGTACATCTTGTTCTACAGCCTATGTCAAGAGCGGATATGCTCAGAAGATGGCTTTGTGAAAATGGATGGAATATAGATGCTGAAAAGGCTGTAGAGGTTGAGAAACATCTTTATACAGTAATGAGTGCGAATTATATTGGTGAAAAAGAAGATCCCGACGATCTTTACTGTGTGACAGGAGAACTTTTAAAATTTAAAGATAAAACAACAGTAAAATATCTTCGTTGGCAGGCGAATATACAGCGTGGTATAGCATCAGGACTTATGCGCTCTGAAAAAGAGAAAGAATATGCGGTTGCACATATTCAGCTTGCGGATATGATAGATGAGCAAGCGGATATAATGGAGGGCGATTTATGAGCACGGTTATTGATTTTTATAATTTTGTTGATAAAATAGCACCATTTAATACCCAGGAAAGCTGGGACAATTCAGGTTTTCTTGTTGGAAACGGAAAAAAATGTGTAACTAAAGTTCTTTTGGCTTTAGATGTTACAGAATCGGTTCTCAATGAGGCATATGAAGGAGGTGCGGAACTTATTATAAGCCACCATCCTGTAATTTTCGGTGCTCTTAAAGAATTTCATCCGGATAGTATAGCATTTCTTGCAGCCGAAAAGGGAATAGCGATAATAAGTGCCCATACATGTCTTGATATTGCAGATGGAGGGGTAAATGATTGCTTGGCTAAAGCAATTGGACTCAAAAACATACAAAAAGTCGATGACGGTGAAGGGCTTATAAGAATGGGAGAGCTTGAAGCTGAGCTTTCGTGTGATGATTTTGTAAAATATATTGCTGAAAAAATAAATGTAGGCGGAATAAAGTATACTCCAACCGATAAAAAAATAAAAAAAGTTGCAGTATGCGGTGGAAGCGGTGGAGATCTTTATAAATTCGCAATGAATTCGGGAGCAGATGCTTATGTTACCGCAAATATTAAGCACAACCTTTTCATTGATATGCGCAGAGACGGATTTTGTGTCCTTGATGCAGGACATTTTTGTACCGAAAATACAGTAATTAAACCTCTTGCAGAAAGATTAAGAAAAGCATTTGATGATGTGAAAATAATTGTATCAGAAGTATCGGAAGATCCGGCGAGATACTGGTCAAAATAATAAAAAATGAGGTGAGCACGAATGGCACTTGACGGAATTACGCTGAGCATGCTCAAAAATGAAATAGAAAAAAAGCTAATAGGTGCAAGGGTGGATAAAATCCACCAACCTTCCAAAGAGGAACTTATTATGTCGTTCAGATGGAATGGCGGAAGTGGAAAATTGCTTATATCCGCATCTGCATCATCTCCGAGAATACATTTTACCGAAGCACCAATTGATAATCCAAAAAATCCACCTATGTTCTGTATGCTTATGAGAAAGCATCTTTCGGGTGCAAAACTTGTAGATATTGAACAATTCGGTCTTGAAAGGATGTTGCATCTTTCTTTCTCAACATACAATGAATTGGGCGATCCTATAATAATTAAGCTTGCAGTTGAGATAATGGGTCGCCACAGCAACATTATGTTGATAGGCCCGGATGGAAGAATAATTGATTCAATAAAGCGTGTAACAGCGGATATGTCTTCTGTAAGGCAGGTTATGCCTGGAATGACATATGTGTTTCCTCCATCACAAAACAAGCTTAATACCCTTGATTTGGACTTCATGAGTCTTGTTGAAAGAATAAAAAGCGGAAGGGATGTTCCACTTTCGAAGTCTTTAATGGAAAATTTGGATGGTGTATCACCGATTGTTTGCAGAGAAATTTCAGATGTTGTAACTGATGGAATGGATACAAAAGCACATGAGCTTACAAACGATGAATGCGAAAAACTTGTAAATTATACCGAAAATCTCGTAAACGATATAAAAAGCGGAAACTTCGCTCCATATATAGTATTTGAGGAAAGTGGTCATCCTGTTGATTTTACTTTCATAAAAGTAAATCAATACGGAGATTCAATGGAAATTAGAAAATTTGAATCGTTTAGCGAAATGCTCGATAAATTCTATTCGGAGCGTTCAGGCGCAGATAGAATGAAACAGCGTTCAAATGACCTATTCAAGTTTGTGGTAAATCTTGCGGATAGAATCTCCAGAAAACTCGATGTGCAGCGTCAGGAGCTTGCACGTTCAACTGAAAGGGATATCCTTAGAGTTAAAGGTGAACTTATTCATGCAAATATATGGATGATTGAAAAGGGAATGACATCTGTAGTTCTTGAAAACTATTATGATGAGTGCAAACCGATAGAGATAAAACTCGATCCGAGGCTTACACCTAATCAAAATGCACAGCATTATTTCAGCGAGTATCGAAAAGCAGATACAGCTGAAAAGATGCTTAAGAAGTTTATAGAAAAAGGTGAAACCGAGCTTTTTTATGTAGAGTCTGTATTTGATCTTCTCTCAAGAGCAAGAACGGATGATGAAGTAATAGCAATTCGCGAAGAACTTGTTTCTCAAGGTTATTTGAAAAATCATAAAAAGAATAATCAAAAGCCGGTTAAGCTTTCTCCGAAAGAATATGTATCCACTGACGGATTTCGTATACTTTGCGGAAGAAATAATATACAAAACGATAAACTTACTTTTAAAGATTCAAGGAAATACGATATTTGGCTTCATACACAAAAAATACATGGTTCCCATACGGTTATTATAACCGAAGGAAAAGAGGTTCCCGAAACAACTATTCAGCAGGCTGCAATTATAGCGGCATATAATTCAAAGGGAAGAGAATCATCACTTGTTCCCGTTGATTATACTGAAATAAAGAATGTAAAGAAACCTTCGGGCTCGGCACCCGGAAAAGCTATCTATGAGCATTATAAAACAGCTTATGTCCGCCCGGCACAATTTGAAAATATTTTCGGAGATAAGGCAAACTGAGTAATAAAAAATCCACGGAGTAAACATACTCCGTGGATTTTTTTATATTCTGAAAATAAGTTCATCATATCCGGTTTCCGGGTCATCTTCAACATCAATAAATAATTCGGGGATTTCTGCTATAATAAGCTCACAGGTAGTATTTATTATACAGCCTTCACAAAGATGACCGCCGATTGTTGAAAGGTCTTCCTTAGAGAGCGATATGTGAATATGACAGCGTTTTGCACTTACAGTACCGTTTAAACTGACAATTTCGCAGTTTTCATCTATATTTCTAATATTTACGCCGGAGGCATCTCGAATTTTTCCTTTTAAAATGCAGCCTACTCCGGATGCAATAAATCCGGCATGGATATTTTTTTCTTTACATAAATTTTCAATTGAAAGAAGAAGGTCATCTCCGCGATGAAGCCTCGTACAATGAAATTTTGCATTTTTAGAAGTTGATATTATTTCGGAAATCATTTTAATTTGTTCCTTTCTTTTTTTCAGGAAGCTGAATAATAATTATTGAAATAAACATAAAAATACATCCCCAAATTTCTCTTAAAGATGGAATTTGATGGAGTATCAGAGCGCCTGCGATAACAGCAAATACAGATTCGAGGCTCATAAGTAAAGAGGCAACACTTGGTTTTGTCCATTTTTGAGCAATGGTTTGAAGAGTGTATCCAACACCGCCGGAAAGAGCACCTGCATAAACAATCGGAAGCCAAGCATCAAGAACCTTTTGAAAATCGGGTTTCTCAAAAATAAACATGAAAACAATTGAGATAACTCCGGCTACAAGAAATTGTGCACAGGAGAGTTTTACACAGTCAAGTTTAGGAGCAAAATGATCAATAGCTATTATATGTACAGCGAAAGCGATTGCGCTTATAAGCACTGTTAAATCGCCTTTACTGAAAGAGAAACTTTCATTCATACAAAGAAGATAGAGTCCGGTGAGCGCAAGTCCACAGCAAAGCCAAATCATTTTAGGTAGTTTTTGATGGAGCAAAATACCAATGAAAGGAACTATCAAAATATAAAGTACGGATATGAATCCGGCTTTACCTACAGTAGTTTGAGAAATTCCTATCTGCTGTATGGTTGAAGCAGTAAAAAGTATGATTCCGCAAATGAATCCCGCTTTAAGAAGTTCTTTATTTTCGCTTTTACTTGGTTTTACATAAGTTCCGTTTTTAACTTTTGTAAAATCGGAAAAGATGCTTGCTAAGATAAGAACGATACCGCCTATTATACATCTTGTTCCATTAAAAGTGAATGGACCGACAAACTCCATACCGACACTTTGAGCAACAAATGCACAGCCCCATATAAGTGCGGTAAGAACTAAAAGAAGATTTCCCAAAAAGGCTTTGTTTTTCATATAGTTACCTCTAAAAACATAATAATATTTCAATTTTACATTATTTGAAACGAAATGAAAAGAGTTAATTATCAATTATTGTTGAAAAATATTAAATTTTTATATATAATGATTGTAGTAATTTTCGGAGGCGATATAGTGGAATATCTGCTTAGTGCTATAATAGGCTATGTTTTAGGTTCAATAAATACAGCGAATATTATTGCAAGAAGCCGTGGAGTTAATATAAAAGCGGTTGGTTCAAATAATGCGGGCGCATCAAATGTATTTATTTCTGTAGGTAAATTTTACGGTGTTTTAGTAGGTGCTTTAGATATTTTAAAATCATTCTGTGCAGCGGAAATTGTATTTTTGATATTCAGCGGAAACAGAAATGTGGCTATACTTGCGGGAGCAATGGCTGTTGTAGGACATATTTTTCCATTTTGGATGAATTTTAAAGGGGGAAAGGGCCTTGCACCATTTATGGGTATGATGCTCTTTTATGATTGGAAAATGTTTTTGATTTTAGCAGTAGTAATTGCCGCTATTGTGCTTATAATCGACTATATTGCAGTAGGAGCGCTTTTTGTAACAGCTGTTATGCCTGTCTATTCACTGTTTAGGCACGAATATTTTATTGCTGCATTTTTTGTTTTTGTTGCAATTATAATGTGGTGTAAACATAAAGAAAATATTATT
>CAZEKU010000087.1:0-5917 GCA_964512935.1 uncultured Oscillospiraceae bacterium
ATGACCTTTGATCGTGATGGTGTAGCAACCTTTACTTTGAAACATGGCGAGAGCGTAACTGCTTATGGTTTGCCGATTGATACGGTATATCAAGTTTCCGAAACTAATAATAGCGGATACGTTGTTACAATAAACGATAGCAAAGCAAAGACAATTACAGGAAAAATTGAAGATTCCAAGACTGTAACAATAGCGTTCGATAACTATAAACCTTACAGCGAAACAATTGCTCCGGAAACTGGATATAATAGTAATATTACATTGTGGTTAACTCTGTTTGTGATATCTTCAGCATGTGTTGCAGGAATTGTTCTATATAGTAAGAAAAAAAGAAATTCTGCAAAGTAAAATCAAATGAATTGATTGGCTGATATAAATATCCCTCCTGTCAAGTATTAGACAGGAGGGATGTTTTATTTGAAAGCAAGTAGGTTGTTATAGAAAAAGTATAATAATTGTTTTTATCCTATCTTTTAATAAAGCAAAAACCGTGGTATAATATTTAGTATGTTTACAGAAAGGAGTGAAAGATGAGTTGAAAAAGCTGGTTGTTGGAATATTAGCTCATGTTGATGCAGGAAAAACAACCCTCTCGGAGGCGCTTTTGTATTCTACGGGAAAACTTAAAAAACTCGGTAGAATTGATAATAAGAATACTTTTCTCGACAATAATGAGCTTGAAAGGGAACGTGGTATAACTATTTTTTCAAAACAGGCTATAATTAAAACTGAGAATACGGAAATAACTCTTCTTGATACTCCGGGTCATGCGGATTTTTCATCCGAAATGGAAAGAACCTTGCAGGTAATGGATTATGCAATACTTGTAATAAGTGCAAGAGATGGGGTGCAGGTACATACTGAGACTCTATGGAGACTTCTTTCAAAATATAATGTTCCAACATTTGTTTTTGTGAATAAAATGGATCTTGATGATACCGATAAAGATTTTATAATGAGAAACCTGTGCTCAAAGCTTAACGAAAACTGTGTTGATTTTTCAGTGAAGGACGACAGCTTTTATGAAAATCTTGCCCTTTGCGATGAGATGAGCATGGAAGAATATACGGAAAACGGAAATTTGAGCACGGATAAAATCTCCGTGCTCATAAAAGAACGCAAGGTTTTTCCATGCTTTTTTGGCTCAGCTTTACGCTTATCAGGGGTATCGGAGTTTGTTTCTGAGCTTGAAAATTTTACAATTGAACCCAAAAAACAGGAGAATTTTGGCGCAAGAGTTTTTAAAATAGCTCGTGATGCTCAGGGAAACAGAATGACATTTATGAAAATAACCGGTGGAAGTTTTAAGGTGAAATCGGTAATTTCATATAAGCCTAAAGACCTTGATGAGGAAATAAGCGAAAAAGCAAATATTTTAAGAATTTATTCAGGTGCAAAATTCGAAACCGCAGAAGAAGTAAATCAGGGCAGCGTAGTAGCTGTTTTAGGGCTTTCAAAAACCTATCCGGGACAGGGATTCGGCTTTGAGAAAACCGAATTTGAGCCGATATTAGAACCTGTTTTAACATATCGCATAATACTTCCGAAAGAAATAAGTCCTATGCAGTTTTTGCCTAAACTTAAACAGCTTGAAGAGGAGGATCCTCAGCTCCATATAGAATGGAATGAACAGCTTGGTGAAATTCACGCTTGTCTTATGGGAGAGGTTCAGGAAGAAATAATAAAAAGACTGACTTTTGACCGTTTTGGCGTAAAAATAGAACTTGATGAAGGAAAGATAATTTATCGAGAAACAATTTCCGAATCGGTAGAAGGTGTCGGACATTTTGAACCTCTCTGCCACTATGCAGAGGTGCATCTTGTACTTGAACCCGGAGAACCCGGAAGCGGATTGCAGTTTGAAACGCATTGCAGCGAGGACACACTTGACCGCAATTGGCAGCGTCTAATAATGACGCATCTTGAAGAAAAGACTCATATAGGCGTGCTCACGGGTTCGCCGATTACGGATATAAAAATAATGCTTGTAGCAGGCCGTGCTCATGTAAAACATACAGAGGGAGGAGATTTCCGTCAGGCTACATACCGTGCTGTTCGACAAGGTCTGATGAAGGCTGAAAATGTGCTCCTTGAACCATATTATTCATTTAAACTTGAAGTTCCGTCCGAACAAATCGGACGGGCGATAAATGATATAAGGGAAATGAAAGGCGATTTTTCTTCCACAGAAACAAAAGGAGAAACGGTGGAAATAGTCGGACGAGCACCGGTTTCAACAATGAGTTCTTATTATAAAGATGTGCTTTCATATACACACGGAAAAGGAAGACTTGTGTGTGTTTCTGACGGATATGCTCCATGCCATAATACCCAAGAGGTTATTGATAAAATCGGATATAATCCTGAGGCGGATATATACAATTCTCCGGACTCTGTATTTTGCTCTCATGGTGCAGGCGTAAATATAAAATGGAACGAAGTTGAAAAGCATATGCATATTTCAAGTGGAATTGATCTAAGCCTTGAAAGCGGAATACCCCTTATTCCGAATGTAAAGGTGTTCAGTCGTAATTTGAGCATAGATGAAAAAGAGCTTGAAGCCATAATGGACAGAGAATTCGGCCCTATTAGAAGAAAACAGTATTCCGAGGCGGTTATGGATATTCCGAAGGAATATAAAGCTGTAAAGCAAAATAAAAAGGATTATTTAATCGTTGACGGTTACAATATGATTTTTGCATGGGACGGACTTAAAAAGCTTGCAAACGAAAACCTTGATGCAGCAAGACATATTCTTATGGATGTCTTAAGTAACTATCGAGGATATAAAAAGTGCGAGCTTGTGCTCGTTTTCGATGGATATAAAGTCAAAGGAAACTATGGCGAAAAATTCGATTATCACGATATTCATATTGTTTATACAAAAGAAAATGAAACCGGCGATATGTATATTGAAAAGCTTGTCGAAGAAATCGGAAAAAATTATAATGTAAAGGTTGCGACTTCGGATAATCTTATCCAAATTTCAGCCTTGAGAAGTGGAGTTTTAAGAATGTCCGCAAACGAGCTTAAAGAAGAAATCGAGTTTGTAAATAAGCAAATAAAAACCGCCATCGAAACCTATGGAAGAAAAAGTTTCTATCGTCCTTTTGATAATATTGATAAGTTTATTTAAAGGTGCAAATTTTTTGCACCTTTTTTAAAAAATGAGAATATTTTAAAAATAAATTCGTCTTTTTAGGTGAGAACATCATTTTATCAAAGCGAAAGGAGGAATTAGATGGAAGATGCAAAAATAATAGAACTCTATAATGCAAGAAATGAATTTGCAGTTACAGAGACGGAGCGAAAATTCGGAAAGATGCTGTATTCAATTGCAATGAATATACTATCTAATGCAGAGGACAGTGAGGAAACCGTAAATGATACTTACGGAAAAGCTTGGGAGAGTATTCCTCCTGAGAATCCGAAATATTTCGGTGCATGGCTTGGAAGAATAACGAGAAATTTGTCCATAAATCGTTGGCGCAGTAATAAAGCACAAAAGCGCAGCGGATTGCAGACTATGCTTTCGGAGCTTGAAGAATGTATACCGTCAAAAGAAAATGTTGAACTGGAAAGTGAAAACGGTGAAATTACAGCTGCAATAAACAGCTGGCTGAAAAGTCTGGATAAAAATGACCGTATAATATTCGTAAGAAGATATTGGTATGGTGATTCTGTTACGGAGATTTCGCTAAAGAGCAAAATTCCACCAAAAAAGCTTTCATCAAAATTGTTTCGCCTAAGAAAAAAACTTAAAGATTCTCTTAAAAAGGAGGGGATTCTTATATGAAAAGCGAGAAACTTTATGATGCTATTACAGAGATAGACGAAAGTGTTGTAGAGGAAGCAAATGTAGATAAAATAAAAACAGGGATAAAGCTGCCTTGGAAAATTGTAGGAACGGTTGCTGCCTGTGCAGCTTTAACTGTAGGTTTGGCAATTGGCGGAAGAATAGCTTTTCCGGGAGCAAGTGCAGGTGGTGGAGAAAATCAAAATCCCGGTGAAAGCTATATGAGCTATGCGGGACCGGCGTTTCCACTTGCAGCTCTTGAAAATACAGATGGAATAGAGTTTGAGCGTTTTATAGATTTTGATTTTTCGCCATTCTATGCTAAAACCGAATCTTATGAGGATTCAAAAGGAGAAACTGTTTATTACGATAGCTATGATAGTAACGCAATAGTTAAGGATAGCTATATTGCAACGAATACTACTGATAAGGATATAACCTTTACCGCAATATACCCATTTTCGGGAAAAATAGAAATTGAAAAAACAAAACTGCCGCAAATTTCAATAAACGGAAATACCGTGGAAACCGATATAAAAATCGGACCTTACAGCGGAGGATTTGATCCTGTATGGGGAAGAGAAAATACTGAATCAGAAAGATGGAATCTCAGCAGTATTGAATCATGGTATGAATACAAGCTCCTTTTGGAAAATGGTGAGTATCAAAATGCTGCTTTTTCCGAAAAACCTGAGCTTAAACAGCAGGTAAAGGTTTACAGTTTTAATATAGAATATAATATTGATATGTCTCTGTTTGATGAGATTGATAATCCCGATGCTGTTGTTTGCTTTGATTATGATGCAGATGAAACAAAGGTGGTTACCTATGGTTTTAATGGGTATACAGTAGATACGGAAGAAGGTTGGATAGAACTCAGCTCTGCTGTTCCTAAAAGCTTTAATCCGGATTTTGGGAAAAATAAAATGTATGTTATCGTAATGGGCGATGATATAGATAATATAAGTGTAAGTGCTACAGCGGGATTTATCGAAAATCACAATGATAAAAAAGAAAAAACAGATGCTTTTAGTATCACATATGAAAAAGCAGATACAACCCTCGAAGAAGTTATTCTTGATATAATAAACACCGATGATTATATAATCAGTTCTGGAGAAGGAACGGTTCGTGATATGCTTTCGGATGAGGAATATCTCGGATATATAGCAGAATTTATGAATGCTTTCGGATTCCTTTCGGAGAATCCGGCAGAGCGTTATAATACTTTAATAATAGACGATATTATATATGAAACGGGATATGTAAGCAGAGTAATGTATATTACTTTTGAGGTAACTGTTCCTGCAGGAGAGAGCGTAGAAATAAGCACAAGCACATTAAGAGAAGCAAGTTTCGACTTTTTTGGAGAAAAAAACAATAGAAATACAAAAGGTTTTGATATGGTAACAAGGCTCGGAACAAATCTTAATATTGTAAAGCAAAGTGCATCTGTTTCAAATACCGAAGAAATAGAAATAATTTATAATAATTTTGGATTTGACATAGAAAATGAAATCACAAGCGTAATTCTCGGAGACGAGGAACATTACTGGATGGAAATTGCTAAAAAATAAGTAGAATAATGATGATTCTACCAACAGTTTACACTACTTTTATGCAGTAAATATTGCGATAGATCGCCTCCCAAAGTATAATATCTTTAGGGAGGCGATTTTTTTGAAATTCGATCTTGATAAAGAAAAATTCGGAGAGTATATTTCATCACTTCGTAAAGAAAAAGGTTTGACCCAGCGAGAACTTGCAGAAAAGCTTTTTGTATCCGATAAGGCTATAAGCAAATGGGAGCGGGGACAGAGCTTTCCTGACATAACAATGCTAAGTCCTTTAGCAGAAGAGCTTGGAATAACAGTTACGGAACTTATAAACTGTAACAAAATTGAAAATGATGAAAAAATGAACGCAAAGCAAGTGGATTCAATATTGGAAAAAGCAATAAATATATCGGATGAGGAAAAAGAACTCAGCAGAAAGATGCGTTTTAAAAGATTTGTAATTTATATATGCTTGGTTTTGGTTTCAGCTTTGAGCACGGTTATATTTTATAAGCTTAATGATATAGGAAGTGCTCCGGGAATTTTGACAATAGAAATACTTATG
>CAZEKU010000088.1:0-5883 GCA_964512935.1 uncultured Oscillospiraceae bacterium
GTAAACAGATCCGGCTGCACTGGAGGTGGTAATTGTGTACTGTGCATCGTTATCGTACTGAGTCTCTTCGCTGTCATATTCATAAGTGTACTGAGTTGCACTCACAGAAATTCCAAGTTTGATAGAAAGTCCGCCCACAACATTGAAATCATTGTCATGGTCTGTAGGCTGCCATACAATAGCAGTAAAGAGGGTGCGTGCTTCGCCCGGAAGAAGATATTCTTCAAATTCCATATCTTTAAGCGGTGCAAATCCATCGTTTTCGGCTGCGCCTGTAACATCGGAATACACAAGTCTGTCGTTAAGTTCGCCGTTTTCAATATTTATTGCAACACCCTGAACTTTCAAAATATCTGCAAGAGTTTTTCCGTCCTTGGTTTTAGTTGCACCGGTATAGTTTGCCTCAAACTTATATTTAAGAGCAAGGTTTCCGTTGTTACGGATTCTGAACATTTCCTGTGCTCCTGCACCCGGTTCCCAAAGAATATCCTCACCGTTTAAATTTTTAAAGAGCTTAGTATTTTCATTTACCTCTTCCCAAGCGGTAGGATTTCCTGCCTGGTCAAATTCAGTTGCAACCTCTACAACAAGATCAAGCTTTCCTGCCTGAATTGTATTTACAGCAGTGCTTGCAGTATCGGTAAACCACGCAAATGTTGAGCCCATAAGCATTGCAAAGCAAAGAACCATCGAAATTACACTTGTTAATAATGCATTTTTGGTTTTTCTAATGGACTTTGCAAAATCGACTTCTTCTCTTGTGCAAAAATCCGATTTAGCAGTTCTCATAGCTATATCTCCTGAGTTTATTATTCAAGCAACCAAAAGGCACAAAGCCATTTGTGCCCTTTGGTTACCCCTCTGCTGAAAGCAGAGAGGTAAATATATGTAGCTTAATTATCAGCTAATAAAATTATGCAATAACGATATTGCCAGTACCTCTGAGGCGTCCGTAAACAGGATGGCCGGGGTTGGTTTCAGCGCCGCCCTCGGGTTTTACCTGCTCAAGTACGTTTCCGGACTCGGTGAGGTTAGTTACATAGAAGTCGCCGTTCTCAACAGTACCGATTACGATACCTACACGCCAACCACTGTCGATGGTTTTAACGCTGGAGTTTTTAACAGTGCAGTTGGTAACTTTTGCGTCTGCTACATAACCGGTCTGCTGTGCTCTATGACCAACGATAGCGCCTGCAGCACCTTTAACATCGGTGGTATAGTTTTCAACGGAGCAATCTTTGATTTCGCCGCCGCCAATCCAGTAACCTACGAGAGCTGCGGAACGGGTATCACCAGCAGTGAGTTTGCAGTTCTTTACATGGCAGTTGTCCATGTAGAGGTTTGCCCACTGTGCCTGTTCAAGGATAACACCTGCGCCGAGGCAATCGCTGTTAGCAGTTACGTTGGAGTTAGCAACAGTAAGATCTTTTACGGTTATAGTGCTGCCGTATGCGTTTGCAAGAGGAGTGTTGAGGTTAGTAACGGTTTTGCCGTTACCTGCAAGGGTAAGGTCTTTGTTGAAAACATAAGCAGTAGTCCATGCGTTGTTTGCATCGATATTGTTCATAAGAACAACAGTGCCGCCGTTAGGAATTGCTGCTGCAAGTTCTTCAGCAGTGTAAACAGGGGTTACGCCTCTGTAAACATTAACATTAACGGGCTCTTCGTTATCAATGGTTGCGCCGGAACCGACATAACCTACGAGAGCTGCGGACTGAGTTTCTCTAACGTCGGAAGCATAAACTTCGCAGTTTTCAGCATAGCAATCGGTAACAACGCCGCCTACACCTGCTACATAACCGGTGATTGCGCCGACTTTCTTTGCACCGATTACAACGGAATCATAAACTTTGCAGTTGGTGATTTTACCGTTGCCATCTACGTTGGAAGCAATTACACCTACCATCTGGTTACCGATGATAGTTGCATTTCTAACGGTAAGATCTTTAACCTCACCGGTGAACTGCTGGAAGAGACCTGCATAACGGTATTCGGTAGAACCGTCGCCCTGAACCTCTTTGTGAGCTTCATCAATGCCGTTGATTACGAAGTTGCTGAGGGTGTGCTCATTACCGTCGAAGGTGAATGCCATGTTATCATTGTAACCGCCGATACCGGAGATGGTTCTGCCGCCGAAGTCGATGTCGCAATCGAGAACGAGGGTCTCACCACTATAAAGGGAGTTGCTGTTTCCGGAAGTGGTTGCTTTCATAACAGCTGCAAACTCTGCTGCGTTAGTGATATGTCTTTCGCCGTTAACAAGTTCCGGAACTTCGCCTACGCTGCCATCCCAAACGCTGGGAAGAGTTGCGTTTGCATCGTACTGGTTGCCATAGCTGTCATATTCAACGGTTGCCTGAGTTGCATAAACAGTGATTGCAATGCCTTCGAGAGAGAGGCCCTGATATTCATTGCCTGCATCCTCTTTCATATGGCCTACAACAACGATTCTCTGGCTCTTTTCGCCGGGAAGAAGAACGTTGTTTTCGCCAAGAACTGCTGCAGCACCTTCAACGCCGTTGCCGAAGGTTACATTCCATTCGATAGCTTCTGCAAGTTTTGCATCGCCGTCGATACCGGAAACGGATACAACATATTTAAGTGCAAGGTTTCCGCAGTTTTTTACATAAACGGGTTCGAGTTCGTAGGTGCAGCCGGGTTCCCAAAGGATATCGCTCTGTGCACCGCTTGCGTTTCTTACGAAACCAAGAGTTTTGCCTTCGAGGTTGTTTTCCTGTTCGTCAACAAGCTCTACTTTGAGGTTACCGGCCTGAATGGTGTTTACACCAGTAGATGCAGTGTCAGTGAACCATGCAAAAGTTGATCCGAGAAGCATTGAGAAACAGATAAGGAGTGCAAGTGCGCTGCTCAGCAATGATCTCTTAGTCTGATTTGCTTTTTTCATCTCTTTTTCCTCCTTGTAGACTAAAAGCAATGATATGTATAACCCTTCATATGTTTTATAAGGGAAATACCGATTTAAGGTTCGGAATCCTCCGAATTTTCATTATCGAAACCGCTTTCGCCAAGTCTTGAACGAAGTTCCTCCAATTCACGGAGCATTGCCGCAGATTGACGGCGTTCCTCCTCAAGCTTGTCCTTTTCAAGCTGTAATTGCTCCATTTGCTCATCTTTATAGCGTCTGAAAAGCACTACGCAGTTATATCCGTTATATCCTATAAGTAAAAGGAACGGAAGTAAAATGCAAAGGATGTAACCCGGTGTTGTTTTCAAAAATGAGAAGAAAGTTCCCACATTTGGGAGTTTTCCGACATATTTACCTAACACATAAGGGTAGGTTACAACGGTTTCGTCGTCCTCATTAGTGGTTGTACCGTAGGTTATAAAACCAAATTCGCCCTCGGCATTTTTTGTTCTTGAGCGAATTTTATGGGTAACGGTTTCGCCGAAGTTCGAGCTGTTCTGTGAAGTATAGGCGATAATATCGCCCTCCGCAAGGGTTGAGGGATCTGTTTCCTTGACAAAAATTATGTCTCCGGATTCAAAATCCGTCGCACTCATGGAGTCAGAACGAACTATATAGAATTTATAGCCAAACACACTTCGATTGTTTTGGTCAAAGGTATTTACGGAAAAAATCGTAAATATCATCATACCTACCGCTATTATCAAAATTGCCCAAACAAAAATATTTTTTATAATTTCAAGCGCTTTTTTCATATGTACCTATAATTCCTTTTAAATCAGCTGAAAAGCTTGTCATCATTATTCTTGGTCTGGACAGCTTCTGCGCATATTTTGAATGTAAGATTCATATTTTGGGTAAGATTTCCGCTTTCCTCGGGATAATGGAACGAAATTACAAGATTTCGTTTTTCGTTTATTCTGAGGCTGTCATCGGCAGCGCCCACCGCCTCTTTTGAAAGCTCGGACATTTTTCCGCTGAAAAGTACCTTTTCGCTTGCTTTATCCTTAATTTCAATATCAAGAACAGTTGCAAGGCCGCCTTCTACATCATCAAAATAAATTTTGTAATAAACATCCCATGTGCTTTTGTTCTCAACAAAGAAATCTTTATCCACAGTCATTCCCGGTTCAAAAAGGAACTCTCGTTCCTCAATTACGGGAGCACCGTCGTTGAGGTTTATTTCAATTTTACCGGTTTTGAAATAGTTGTTTTGCATTGAAACGGAAACCATTACAAGTGCATAGGTTGTTACGCAAAGGCAAATTGTAAGTACCGCCATCAATATTACGCTTACCGCAAGGCGTTTTTTAGTTTCAGTACCGCTTTTATTGCTCATTAGCTTTGCCTCCTTTTTTTCTTTTTATCAAAAGAAGCAACATCGCAAACAAAAGCAGCGATACGCCTGCAAGGGATGCCCAAAGGGCTATATTCGGGAAATAACCGGTGTTAGGCGGGAGAAGCTCGCCGGGGATATCCTCCGGTTTACTTGAATCTGAACCGCCGGGAATAATCGGTATTATCGGAACGGCAGAGGTGCTATCCGAGGAGCTACCGGAAGATCCACTTGAAGAGCTGCTTGAAGATTCGCTCGAAGAGCTGCTTGAAGATTCGCTCGAAGAGCTGCTCGAGGATTCGCTCGAAGAGCTGCTCGAGGATTCGCTCGAAGAGCTGCTCGAGGATTCACTTGAAGAGCTGCTTGAGGATTCGCTCGAAGAACTGCTTGAGGATTCACTTGAAGAGCTGCTTGAGGATTCTTCCTCCTCATTTACCCACCAAGTAAAATCCGCATAAAGCTCTTTCGACATATATTCATTGCCTACGCTTGTATCAAGGTAGACAGTTATATCATAGATAAAATCCGAAGTTGTGCCGTTGCTTGTAGGTAATATGTAATCCACATTGGGCATATCTTTCATCAAACCATCGTAAAGCACGGAGCCACCACGCATTACGACCTTGCATTTAAGAACCTCTGCAAGCTTTTCATAACCGGGGCGGATATTCGCTTTAAAATGCACAGTAAGGCTTCCTCTATAAGAAACGCTGAGCAAATAGGCCTTTGTTTCTCTGTCACCGGGGAACATATTATTAGCATTGAACGGAACTGTATCCTCAGCACGGTTGCGATAAAGCTTTAGGGTAGTTTGCTTTCCGCTTGCTTCATCTACAATCTGCATAGCGCAAACCTTTGCGCCCATATATGCTCTTCCTCCTGAAATAGCAAGGCTTTTTACGGTAGGAACGCAAATTGCCTCCTGTTTTTCAGCAATAATAACATTGTTAGGTACAACAGCTGTATTATCGGTCAAAGAATTTTTATAAAGGACAGTTCCCATAAGAGCCGTTCCGGTGAGCGCAAGCAATATTACAAGAACTATAACAATTGTGTTAAGCGTTTTCTGCTCAATTGCCTTTTTCAACAGCAGCCCCTCCCTTTCGCATAGTTATAATATTCAAAATCTTAATAAGCATCATTATTCTCTGCTGCAAAGCAGAGAATACCGGGCGCCCGGTCGCTTTTTAGCATTAAAAAAATAAAAAAATTTTTTTATTCTGTTAATTCACTATTTGTTCATAATATATGTTAGCACTTTGTCAATTCTTTTGCAAGCGATAAAGTGACTATTTTCGTCCCATCAAAAAATATTTTTTTAAATTCTTCCGAAAAAACCACTATTTTCCGAAAAAGGATATTATATATTATACATATTTAAGGGTGGTTTTGGTTAAAACAAATCAAACTCAGCAAGTTTGGACGCTTTTTTATTTTTAAAAAATCATCCGTCATCACCGTTTTGACAAAATTTATAAAAAACAAACCGACAGTTGATTCTTAAATCAACTGTCGGTTCTTTTATGGTGGAGGCGAGGGGAGTCGAACCCCTGTCCGAAAGCCCATCCACAGGAACTTCTCCGGGTGCAGGCAGCTGTTTAAATTCCCCTACGGAACGGAC
>CAZEKU010000089.1:0-5847 GCA_964512935.1 uncultured Oscillospiraceae bacterium
AAACAAAGACAAATATCATTATATCTGATAAAAGTATTTTAAAAAGGGAGCCTTTGGGCTCCCTTGATTTTTTATTTGCAATGGTTTATTCTATTGGTTGAAAGGCGGTGTTTTGCTTGAAAACAAAAGAAAAAATCTTTGAGGCATATATTGAACTTGTGCTTAAAAGGAAAAACGCAAATATTCCCGTTACGGAAATTTGCGAAAAAGTAGGTATATGTCGCAAGACCTTTTATCGATATTTTCGTGACAGATACGCAATTATCGAAGACCTTTTCATAGATGATATCGAAACGCCGCTTAAAGTAAGCCTGCGTATTCATACGAGCAATGAATATTATACACAGATGATTTATCAAAGCTTTTTGGCTAAAAAGGATTTTTATTTGATTGCAATAAAAGAGGAGGGCAATAACTCCCTTTTTGAAAATATTATTTCAAGGCTTATGGAGTTAAACTTGGAAACACTTCCCCTGGCGGGTTTCACCGGTACTGAGCTTGAATATCTTTCATTCAAGTTTTCTTCAACTCAGGCTCTTTTGCTAAAAAAATGGATACTCGGCGGAATGAAAGAATCTCCCGAATTTATGGCTAAAATTTATTTAACAAGTTTGCCCGACAGAAGTATGCTACACAATATATAAAATGTAGACTTTTATGACACATTTTAGCATTATTGGCCATTTATTTTTACCTCTATGTGACCTATACTTGTATTAAACCGTAAAAATATTAACGGATATTACAAGGAGGTATTTCAATGGAAGGAACTATGAAATGTGGTATTTACAAAGGTATTGAACAGGTTGCAATAGAGGAAAGACCTATTCCTCAAATCGGCCCTAACGATGTTCTTGTAAAAGTTCTCCGTGCAGGAATCTGCGGTTCGGATACAGGTGCATATCTTCACGGCGGTATGTATTACGGCGTAAACGACAACTCCGAATTCGGACACGAAATGGTTGCAAAGGTTGTTGAAAAAGGCTCCGAAGTTGCAGATGATATCAATATCGATGATATCGTTTTTGTTGAGCCTACTCGTGCTAAAAAAGCAGGCATTATGGTTGCTGATATGTGCGGC
Source organism: uncultured Oscillospiraceae bacterium (assembly GCA_964512935.1). Taxonomy (GTDB): domain Bacteria; phylum Bacillota; class Clostridia; order Oscillospirales; family Ruminococcaceae; genus UMGS1668. The sequence goes on from CAZEKU010000089.1 coordinate 1,082, forward strand.
GGTTTTTCCGAATATGTAAATGTCGAAAACGCAAAAAGAAATGATAATATTTATGTTCTCGATAAAAACATAAATCTTGACGAGGCTGTTCTTGTTGAACCCGTTGCCGTAGGCACTAACGGTGTTATTATGAAAGAGCCCGGTCTTGATGAAAAAGTTGTTATTCTCGGTGCAGGAACAATAGGTCTTTCCGCTGCAGCAGGACTTATTGCAAGAGGACTTAAAAACATTGCTGTTGTTGATGTTAATGAAACTCGACTTGAAATGGCTAAAAAACTCGGTGCAATTCCTGTTAACGGAAAAGACGGTAAGCTTGATGAGCAGCTTATAAATATCTTCGGAAAATTCCCCGGATATTTCCCGAAACCCGATGTTGATATGTATGTTGATGCAGCAGGTGCTCCTGCACTTCTTTCCGAGGCATTCAACTACGCAAGAGAGAAAACAAGATATGTTGTTCTTTCCGTTTATGGTGGAGATCTTACCATAAATCCCGGAATGTTTATAAGAAGTCAGGCAAGTATCTACGGTTCTCGTGGATATACTCCCGAAACAATTCTTGAGGTTATTGACCATATCACCAATAAGAAAACTCCTATCGGACTTCTTGTAACGAAAAAATATAAACCCTCCGAGTTTGTTGAGGCTATGGCTGAGGCTGCCTCCGGCAGACAGGTAAAAGTAATCATCGACTACGAAATGGAATAAAAGCTAATAATAAAAGGGTGAGCCTTTCGGCTCACCCTTTTTTATATACGATAAGACCCCATTGCCTGCGGTAGCAACGGGGTCTTATCGTTTTGGAAAGGAAAGAGATATAAGAAAGATGTACTCAAATTTTTTTGCGCAGCAGGATAACAACCGTTATTGCTGCAAGCCAGAACATTTGGAATGCAAGCAATACATACATTGCAAGATCCCTTATATTTCCGGTGAAAAGGAAAAGTGTTACAAGGATAAATCCGAGTATTATACCTATCATTTCAAGAAGTGCTGCTGCAAAGGAGGATTGTCTTATTATTCCGCAGCAGTTAAGCAAATCGGAAAGGGCAAAAAGACTTCCGTCATAAACCGCTGCTGCAGGTGCGCTTTCGCGCTCCTCCGTAAGCTCTGCACATTTTTGCTGATATTTTGAAGAAAGAAGATTGAGCTGACTTTCAGGATAACCGAAAATATCGCAAAGCTTCTTTGTGGTGATGTTAGGGTCACTGCAGTTTATTACAAGTCTTACTCCACGCTCTGCCATTATTCCGAGAGAGCGATAGACCTCTTTATCTGCATGATAGCTTAAAACGAACATTGCTGTAAGCTCACCGCTGTTTGCGAGATAGAGAATGTCCTTTCCGCTTCCCACATATTTATCTTCATAATCATGGGAGGGAATATCAATTCCATGGTTTATCATAAGCTCACGATTTCCTATGAGGACACGCTTTCCTCCTACCCATGCAGAAAGACCCATTCCGTCCTCATAAATCACGGTATCCACAGGTTTAAGAAGTTTTTTATCGCCTTGAACAACATTTATAAAAATACTTCCGAGGGTACTTCTTGTACTGCAAATTACCGATGCTGCATCAAGAATTGCCTCGTCGATTCTTCCCTGTGCAAAGGTTTTAATTCCGTGAAGGACTATACTTCCCTCGGGGAAAAGCTGTTCGATATCAAGGAGTACCGAATCGGTTTCGGCAAAGGTTTCTGCGGTATAGCCTCCTGCCATCATGCTGCCATCTTCATTAAGTGCAGCGCAGGAGCGGAATACAGGAAGTGCACCTGCAATTGTTGCGGAAAAGGGACTTGCTATACAAAGAATTGCCGCAAAACCGGTTATTGCATCGGAAATTCTTCCTGTGAGCAGGAATGCAATTACGCCTACAAGAATTGAGCAGAGGAAAACTATCGGTGCAACAATTCTTGCAATGCTTTCGGTTGCATCATCACGGTAGGAAAGCTCTAAAAATCCATTGAAGAATTTTGCCTTTGCGCTTGTGCAGAAACGGGGTGTTTCATCACGCTGACCTGTAAGCTCTCTTGCAAGCTCTTTATTTCTAACGGGAAGAAGTGCGGATTTACCCTTTCCGGTGGTAAGCACTTCGAAGTTGTTTTTAATTCTTGCTGCGGAAAGGATTTTTCCGACAGTGTTAAAGAAAAGTCCAAGAATTGTTATCGGGAAGAAAAGGTTTTCTCCGCCCGGTGACATTGTAGACGGGTCGGCAATAAATGCAACTCCGAGAGCCGCTGCTCCTCTTACGGAGCAGGTGGCAAAGGTATCGTTTCCTGCATGGACACGCACAAGTGAAATAAGTCCGCCGCCCACTGCTACATGACAGGTGAGTGCTGCTATACAAACAAGCGCAAGGTTTATTATCGGGAACACTATACCGGATTTTTCAAAGGATATTGCATCGGGAAGTGAATATCCGAGAACAGGTGAAAGGCAAAGTGCAAGGCTTCCGATGAAAAGTATGAAAATAATTATACTTCTTATAATAAGGCTCGTAAGCTGTGCGGAGAGATTTTTCTCGACCGCCTCTTTCTGCTGTTCGTTTTCATAATCATCGGGGTCATCATCTTCGGGCTCATGCATATTTTTCATAATATCTTTGGCGATATCCTCATTGCTCTGATCGGCAAATTTATTTTTCACCGGCTCCTGAGCGGGAATTTCCGGGATATGTATCGCCTGGTCTGTATGCTCCACAACATTTTTCATAAATTCGCTTACTCTGTCTTGACGCTTTTCGACAAATTCTTTATAAAGATCTCTGTTTTCAGAGCTTGTAAGGTCATCTTTTTCTTTCGCTGCATTTGCTGCGCCGAAACCTACTACGCCTGTTTCGTTTACAGGCTCAACCGGTGCGGTTTTTTCTTCCTGTTTGGGTTCATCTTTTTCGGCAACTGCTTTTTCAAGATTTTTAAGCTGATCTTCGGTATGAATGGTAAAATCTCTTGGCACAAAGCCGTCTATTTTTTCCTTAACCGTATTATGTGCAGGCACAGTTGTAACCTTTGCGGAGATACTCTCCTCTTTTTGTTTCTTGGTTTTTTTCTCATTTTTCCAAGTTGCTGCACCGAAATACTGTGAAAGCGTATCATCAACCTGAATTGTTCTTGTGGTTATGGGTTCATCTTTGAATTTTTTTGTATATGTGGGAGCCTCGGTATTATCGGGCTCCTCGGAATGGATGTTTTTTTGGCGCATCTCAAAAAAATCGTTTTTTGATTCCGGAGAATTTTCTTTAGTTTGAGAGCTGTTTACTTTATCGGCACCGTTTTCCTTTTTGCGCCTGATTTCTTCAAGGATGTCATCGACCGAATATCCGTTTCCTGCCATTTCGTTCCCCTTCCTTTTATAATAATGAATAATTATCTTGCTTTAATTCCCAAACGCTGTCTTGCGACCTCATACATCATAACAGAGGCTGCAACAGATGCATTGAGAGATTCGATTTTGCCACGCATAGGAAGTGAAACAACAAAATCGCATTTTTCTTTAACAAGGCGGCTTACGCCTTCGCCCTCAGCGCCTATTACTAAACCGATAGCTCCGCTTAAATCCGCAGACCAAAGGGCTTCGCCATCCATATCTGCGCCAAAAATCCAAACTCCACGCTCTTTGAGCTCATCAATGGTTCTTGAAATATTTGTTACTCTTGCTACGGGAACATATTCCACTGCGCCTACTGAGGTTTTTGCAACAACATAGTTGAGGCCCACACTTCTTCTTTTTGGAATTATTACTCCATGTGCTCCGCAGCACTCTGCTGTTCTTATAACTGCGCCGAGATTATGTCCGTCCTCAAGTCCGTCTGCGATTATGATAAAGGGCGGCTCGTTGCGTTCTTTTGCAAGTTCGAATATTTCGTCGATTGTTGCATATTTATGTGCTGCTGCCATTGCGACAACTCCCTGTGCATTTGCACCGGCAGCTATTTCATCAATTTTGATCGGTGCAACCTCTTTTACGGGAATTCCTGCATCCTTTGCCATTGCATAGAGTTTTCCGAGATTTGTTGCACCCTTTGCGACCATAATTCTGTCGATTTCTCTTCCGGCTTTAATTGCCTCAATTACGGCATTCCTTCCGCAGATTTTATCTTTATCCGCTTCATTTTCACGAATTTCTTCTTTATTTTTAAATTTATCCATATTTTATTCTTCCTTCATCAAAGTTGAAATATTCACAACTGTTTCTATCCAATAATCACGAAGTTGGGCATTTATTTTAGTTCCTTTAGCGGTACGCACATAGTATTTCCTCGGTTTTCCCTCGGACATATTCCATTCGCTTTTTAAAAGTCCCTGACTTTCAAGTCGTCTTAAAAGCGGATAAAGCGTATTTCCATCCACCGGAACCCCTTTTTCGGTTAGTTCCTGCCCCAGCGAATAACCGTATTTTGGTGTGGAAAGTTGGTTCAGTACGCCCAAAACGACAGTTCCGCGTCGAAGTTCCGACACAAACCCCGCAATGATCTCGTCATCGCTCAAATTTCCCCACCTCCTCGATTATTGCAAATTTTGGCTTATTTAAGCCATTTTTTCGGATAAATTCAACCGGACTTTGCGATTTTGTTTTTGCAAAATCCAATTATTTTCGGAATATTTTTCCGCTTTTTCGGACAAAATTCCTCCAAAAATCATAAATTTATCCACTTCGCATTATACTGTAAATCATACTCTGTTGTCAAGTCTAAATTAATATTAAATTTAAAATAACTTTTTATGACATTATTTTATTCCAAATTTAATTATTTTTAACTTTGATG
>CAZEKU010000090.1:0-5741 GCA_964512935.1 uncultured Oscillospiraceae bacterium
CCCGGGAACAGGGTGATGAAAAGGTTAGCTATCTCAATGAGCACAAGGCCCTAGTTATCGACAAGAACTCCGAACTTTCCGACGAAGTTCAGTAAATTAAGGACGAAAAACTTCGTCTTACGGAACTTTCCGAAAATACCCGTACCGAAATTTCCGCAATTTTTGCTCAAAGACAGGATTTCGAGCGTCGCACAACCGAGGAGCGTACCGCTCAAAAGGATACCGTTGCAAGGCGTGAGGAGGCATCCGGCCGTCTTATTAAGGCAAGAAGTCGCCTTGATGAAATGCAGGTGGACTATGACCGCATAATCGGTCAGCTTTGGGATGAATATGAGATGACCTATTCCTCCGCAGAGGAAATTGCCGAGGAAATTACCGAACCTCAAAAGGCTCAGCGCCGTCTTAATGAGCTTAGAAGTAAAATCAAGGCCCTCGGCCCTGTTAACCTTTCCGCAATCGAGGAATTTAAAGAGGTTTCCGAGCGATATGAGTTTATGAAATCTCAAATCGAGGATGCTGAAAATTCCCGTGATGAACTGCGCAGCCTTATTCGCAACCTTATGGGTCAGATGCGCACAATTTTCCTCGATCAATTCACCCTTATTGCAGGAAACTTTGCGGTTATCTTTAAGGAACTTTTCGGCGGCGGTGAAGCAAAGCTCAGCCTTACCGACCCGGACAATGTCCTTGAATCCGGTATTGAAATAACCGTTCAGCCTCCGGGCAAAATTATAAATAACCTCGCGTCCCTCTCCGGTGGTGAGCAAACCTTTGTTGCAATCGCAATTTATTTTGCAATCTTGAAGGTGCGCCCCGCTCCGTTCTGTATTCTTGACGAAATTGAGGCTGCTCTTGATGAGTCGAATGTCGACCGCTATGCAGACTATCTCCTTCGCCTTACCGAAAACACTCAGTTTATCGCAATTACTCACCGCCGTGGTACAATGGAACACGCCGACCGCCTTTATGGTGTAACTATGCAGGAGGAGGGCGTTTCCAAGCTTCTTGAGCTTACCCTTGCAGAGGTTGAAAACATAGATAAATAAGTATATTACCTGATTTTAAGGGAAAACTTCTTATGGGCAACAATCCATACCCCTGAAAGGCGGTTTTCCCTTATGAATATACTTATAATCGACGATATGCTTTTGCCGGAATTTTCGAAGGCAAATTCCTTTGAAAAAAAGCTTTTTTTAAAAGCAGCCGAAGAAAATTTTAAAAGGCGATTTTTATTTTCAAAGGAACTTCAAAATCTCGGTGCGAATATTCTTCTTGCAAGGCTTGAACTTTGCAAGGCGGATTCGGAGATATCCTTTGAATACCGTGAAAATGGCGGAATAAGCCAGCTTTTTGTAAAAATTCCCGCAAAGCAAAGTCGAAATTTTCTTCGAAAAAAGGAACTTTTAAAATTTGGAAACGCAGTTTACGAAAATGCACCGAGCCTTGCGGGAATTTTCAATCCCGATATCGTAATTTCCGCAGGTCTTTTGCCCATAAGCGTTTTTGCAGGCGAAAGAATTGCGGATATTTCAAATTCCGTGCTCATAACCGAGCTTTCGTGCTCAAGCGAAATTCCAAGGCGTTTTCGCCTTTGTTCGTCTTTTGATGCAGTGCTCATCTATCTTAAAAAAAGCGTTTCCGCTGCTTTTTTAAAAAGCAGCGCTGTGTTCACCTTTTTCCCAAAGGCAAACAGACAATTTTTCGGTGCTCATAATCTCTATCCAATGGCACTGCCATCCTTTTTCGATATGGAAACAAATTTTGAAAAGGCGGTTTTATTTAAAGAAAAACTTGCCTCCTTTAAAAATAAAAAGAACTTCGTGCTCGCCGTTGCAAATGAACTTGAAAACGGTTTTTCCCTTGAGGAACTTATAATTTCAGCCTCCTCTTTTGAAAATGAACTATCCCTTGTGTTCATTTTCGAAGGCTCGAAAAAGCCCTATTTTAAGCGGTTTGTTGCTGAAAGAGGTATCACAAATGTGTTCTTTGGGGAGGATTTTCCAAAGGAAAATCCCGAAATTATCCTTTCGGGTGCAGACGGAGTTTTTGTAGCGGAATCGGATCTTTCAAAAGGGCTTTTTCCACTCTATCAAAGCTTTTGGAACGCGCTCGGTGCTCAAAAACCGGTTATAGCTGTTTCTGAGCACGACAGCGAATTTTTCAAAAAGGCAGGCGGCGTTATTATTACAAAACCTCGCCGCCGTGACAGTATTTCTCTCGGTATAAAAACGCTTTTGAGCATGAGCGAAAGCGATCGGGAGATTTTAGGACTTTCTAACCGAGAATTTTATGAGAAAAACTCTCTTAAAAATTTTGCAAAGGAGAGCTTTTCGCTTTTTGACAATCTTGTTAAACAAAAGGAGATCAAAAAATGATCCTTGTTATCGACATCGGAAACACAACAATGGAATTCGGACTTTATGACAAAGATGAGCTTACAGGAGTTTTTCGCCTCGGTTCAAAGCGTGATATAACCTCGGATGAGGTTGGAATTTTCGTTACTCAGTTTTTTGAATACCGAAAAATTTCCGTAAGCGAAGTCACCGATGTTATAATAAGCTCCGTTGTTCCGCAGGTTAACTACTCAGTTTGCAGCGCTGTAAGAAAATATTTTGACCGTGAGCCACTTGTTATAGGTGAAAATATTTTCTGCAATATGCCTAACCTCTATGGAAATCCGAAGGAGGTCGGCGCAGACAGACTTGTTGATTCCTATGCCGCATATAAAAAATACGGCGCTCCCCTTATAATTGTCGATTTTGGTACCGCCACAACCTGTGAGGCAGTTTCCGAAAATGGCGAATATCTCGGCGGAATAATCTATCCCGGAATTAAAACTTCCATGGATGCCCTTTACGAAAAGGCTGCAAAGCTCCCTAAAATTGAAATTGTCAAACCTGAATTTGCTCTCGGAAAGGATACCGTTTCCTCAATGCAAAGCGGCGCATATTACGGATATCTCGGCGCCATTGATATGATGGTAAAAAATCTTAAAGCCCATGTGGGTGAAAACGCAAAGGTAATTGCAACCGGCGGTTTCGCCAGACTTTTTTCCGAGGAAAAGCTCTTTGACCATATTGATCAGCGCCTTCCCCTTGAGGGCATTAAAATGGTCTATGAGGATTCAATAAAATAATGACCACCCCGTAGTTTTGCCGGCGCCTTAACGACGCCGGCTTTTTTAAGCCTTAGCGGATTTCTATTTTAAAACATACTAATAGCATAGCAAAAGCGGCACCGCAGGGTGCCGCTTTTTTATTAAGCCGAATATATACCTATTTTATATCCGCAATACTGACACACTTGGTAATTTCCTTCGATGTGGTAGACATGAAAACCATCAACGATAGAAAGATTACTATACATTTCGGCAATTTCACTATAAGTAAAATTTGTAACATCTACTCGACAGGGTTTTCTGAAGTTTGCGTGATAAAAATCTGCACCGTCATTGGTGTTTTGTAAAAAAATGAGGCTATGTTTGCCGTCAGCTCTTATATAAGCTCCGGGATGCAAATCAGAAAATATAGATTCAGCCCGTTCTAAAGAATTTACACTTGAAAACGACAAGCTTTCTCCTTTTTTTGCTCCGTAAATATCACCATATACCTTTTTAGCAAACCCTAAGCATTGTATTCCATATCCTAAAGTGCTTGACCCCAAATAGGTACATCCGCAACTTCCTGTAGTAGAACAAGCATCAACATTTTTAGTACTATGATGACTGCAAGGAGATGTTCTTGATTGATTCAAATAAATTCCTATAGGATAGTTTGACAGAGGAATATCAACACCTTTTATTGAGGTTTTGTAGCTACTGTAATCAGAACCATTTGTAGCTTTTAAAGCGAAGGTACTTATTGTGTTTTCGTTGTTAACAATTTCATCCGCTTTTAAGAGAACTTTCGTCTGCGAATTATACAGATATGTTACCGTAGGTACAAAATAAAAATCATCATTTATACTTCCTCCATTTTCTATATATAATTTCATTTCTTCCGTGTAGATATCACACTTAATAGAATAGTTTGAAATCGGTTTGTACCAAGCCAAATCATCATTAGAATATATTTTATCTAATGTATTGCTATCTCTATGTAGACGAAAAACGCTATTTTTTAAACGAAACCATATCAATTCATCGGTAACAAAAATATCGGATATCATTTCATCTTCCATTAACCTCAATTCTAATACTATACTTTCATTCTCACCTTCTAAGTCAATTTTTATAATTTTGTTATTAGAAATTATAAAAATTTCGTTATTGTTTATCGCAAAGTCATTTACAAAACATCTATCGAATAAAACAAAAGCTTTGTCGGCAGTCATTTCATTATAACTCGGTTCCGTAGATTTTAATAAAGTTCCGTCAACAACTCTGTAAAAATATTCTTTTTCTGTTGAAATCCTTGATGATTTATAAATATGCTCTTCAGAAAAATATTGTTCATAACTGTTTTTGTCGTTATATTCATTCTTTGTATTATCTGCAAAAGCGTTTATATTATATGTAAATACAAACGCAGCTGTGACCATTGTCAAAAAAATTTTAAAATATTTAATTTTCACCATTATCCTCCTCTATTTCATATTTTACCGTATATGGATCGTCATCATAATACTGTGCTTCATAAAATTCATCCGTTTTCGAATTATAAATATATGTTTTCGTCATTGAAAACAGGACCTGCTCGTCCGGGTCACCCCCGCTCTCTATATACTCCAACCATTTATCTGTATAGATATCACATTTAATAGAATAATTCGAAATAGGTTTATACCAAGCGATGTTTTCGTTTGAATAAAGCTTATCCAAAATCCCACTTGATCTATGTAACCTATATATCGAATCACCAATTTTCATCCATATAAGTTCGGGGGTACCGAATATGCTTGATATTTTTCCATCTATATCCGAAGGCAGCGTGTAAATCTCTTTCGGGTATGTTCCATATAATGTGGCTGAATATAAAGCTTCTCCTTTAACAGAATAAATAAGTTCGTCATACGTAACTATGTAATCATCCACATTGGAAGCAACTGTGCGTTTAAATCCGTTTTTATCGTCATAATATCGAATATACAGATTCTTTGCATCACCTATACCAAATCCTATGTTTTCATCAAGAATAGCTCCACTGGTATCTTCGTAACGATATTCCTTGGAAAAATATTCGTCATAGGATAGGTCATACAAAGTATTTATAACTATTTCCGGTTTTGATTCATCCGAAATATTTTCCGAAACAGAAGATGATTCACTGCTTTCAAAGTTTTCATTATCCTGAATTTGCTCATCGCTAATTTGACATGAAGAAAAAATCATACAAATGAATAAAAGAATTAAAAGTAATTTTTTCATTTTAATCTCTCCTTTTAAAGAAAATTTCATTTCAATAAAAGCCTAAATTGCCAATGGGACTCACTCCTCCTATGATAAAATTCATAACAAAGGTAATTCCTTACGGTGCCGCTTTTCTTTTTTATTCATAACAAAGATAGTCCCTTGCGGTAAATTCTACCGTATTGCCGTTTTCGTCGGTTGCGGTGATTATATCGTCCGGGGATTTTACTGCAAAATTTTCCTCGCCGTTTATCAAAATGCTTTTATAGCAGGGGCTTATTTCGTTGCCATCCTTGTCGATAAAACAAATACCCTCCTCACGGATATTTCCGTTTTCATCGCAGCATTTTGTATAAGCGTTTTCTCCGTAGGAGATTGCGATTCCGATATAAGA
>CAZEKU010000091.1:0-5677 GCA_964512935.1 uncultured Oscillospiraceae bacterium
TTACGTTCATTGGAAATCCTCCTAATTTATGTTATTTATTGATTAACTTATCCGTTAGCACTCTTTCTTTTTGAGTGCTAACAATATTCTATACCATATACATCTAAATGTCAATCGTTTTAGCATATATTTTTTAAAAAATATACAATTTTTTAAATTTTGTTCATATTTTTGATTCAATCGAGTGTTTTTTCGACACTTTCGGCGCAATTTCCATTGTCATCGACTGTTTTTTCAGGGGTATTGAGTGTTATTTTTTTAGCAATCAAAAATTTGATCGGTATTCCCTGCTCCGAAAACATCTTTTCGTGTTCAGTCTCAATATTATCCTCAAAACCGGAATTATGAAGGTCCTCGGTTACAAATGTAAGTTCAAAACCGCATTCGGTAAAATATCTTTTTGAAGAAAGGAACAGATCATCATTATCGGTTTTGAAGCGTATCTCTCCTCCGTCCTTTAAAAACTCTCGATACTGCATAAGCTGATTGTTATGAGTAAGACGTTTTTTATGGTCGTGTGTTTTAGGCCATGGATTGCAGAAGTTTATATATATTCTATCGCAAACATCTTCGGAAGAAAAAACTTTATTTATGAGCATGATCTCCTGACTGAAAATATATACATTATCAACCTCTTTATTTGCGGCTGCATATTCACGTTTGATATTTCTCATTGCAAGACCAAGCATTTCACTTTTTATATCAACTGCAATAAAATTTATTTCAGGATGTGCGACTGCAAGTTTTGAAATAAATCCACCTTTTCCACAGCCTAATTCTATCATAAGAGGAGCATCATTCTTGAAAAGCGAATGCCATTTTCCTCTATTTTCAGCCGGAACATCTATGCAGTTGCTCCACTCGGCAAGTTCGGGTCTTGCCCAAGGTTTTCTTCTTATTCTCATTATATCCCCTCCGCATTTATTCCGTAGACTCTGCATCCATTTTCACGAGCACGGTCTATAAGTGTTTGAGCATCTGTTTCTCTTATTTCCGCAAGGCGCTCCGCTGTTGCGAAAATTAGGCTGCTGTCGCATCGTTGTCCTCTAAAAGGAACGGGAGCCATATAAGGGCAATCCGTTTCCAAAAGTATTCTGTCCTCCGGAACTTCTTTTGCTGCAAGTAAAAGTTTATTTGCATTTTTAAATGTCACAGAACCGGTAAATCCTATGTACATCCCTAATTTGATGAATTCCTTTGCAGTTTCTGCAGAACCCGAAAAGCAATGAATTATTCCTCTGGGTCTATATTTTTTCACAAGCTCAAGAGTATCCATATGTGCCTCTCGATCATGAATTATAACCGGCAAATTCAAAGCATTTGCAAGAGCAAGTTGCTGCTCAAACACCTCTTTTTGTTTATCTCTTGGAGAAAAGTCATAATGATAATCAAGTCCTATTTCTCCTATTGCAACAACTTTTTTATCCTTTGCGAATTCAGCAACTTTTTCAATCCAATTGCCGTTTCCATCGCTTTCGGCAGAATGAGGATGTACTCCTACTGCCGAATATATGGAATCATATTTAGATGAAAGTTCGAGAGTTTTTGTACAGCTATCCAAATCACAGGCAGGATCAACTACCAAGGAAACGCCGTGCTCAAAAATATTTTTGAGCACGGCGTCACGATCATCGTCAAATCTCTCGTCATCGTAATGAGCATGAGTGTCGAAAATTCCTTTATATTCCATCAATGAAGCCTTGTTCCCTCCGGAACGGAATCGTCAATAAATGTTACACAGACAGATCCGTCCTCTCTGTCACCTGCAAGAAGCATTCCGAATGATTCAACTCCGCAAAGTTTTGCAGGTTTAAGGTTTGCAACTATAACAACTTTTTTACCGATAAGCTCTTCGGGTTCATAATGCTGAGCTATTCCGGAAACAATTTGTCTTCCACCCATTCCATCGTCAAGCTGAAGCTTATAAAGCTTTTTAGCTTTCGGAACTTTTTCACAAGAGAGAATTTTAGCAACACGAAGTTCCATCTTACCAAAATCGTCAATTGTAATTTCAGGCTGAAGTTCTATTTTCGGTTTTTCCTCTTTAGCTTCAGCTGCCGCTTTCTGTGCAGCTTCAAGCTCCTCGAGTTCTTTAGCTGTATCGATTCTCGGGAAAAGAGTTTCGCCACGTTTTACAGTAACATCCAACGGAAGTTTTCCGAATTCGCCTGCAGTCTCATAAGCTCTTACCTCTTCAGGTGCTCCGATTTGATTGAATATTTTTTCAACTGTTTCAGGTATAAAAGGAGTAAGCAGTGTAGCACAAACTCTTATTCCTTCAAGAAGATTATAAAGCACTGTTGCGAGTCTTGCTTTTTTGCTTTCATCTTTTGCAAGCACCCAAGGTGCATTTTCATCAATATATTTATTAGAACGGGAAATTACTTTAAATATCTCGATAAGAGCATTTTGGAATGCATAGCTTTCCATCTCATTTTCATACTTTTCACGAAGTCCGCTAATCATTTCAATAAGCTCATCATCAAGTTTGTCATGTTCCCTTTCCGTAGGAAGTGTTCCGCCAAAATATTTTTCCGCCATCGCCACGGTTCTTGAAACAAGGTTTCCGAGGTCATTTGCAAGGTCGCTGTTTATACGGTTAATAAGAAGTTCATTTGTAAATGTTCCATCCGAACCGAACGGAAATTCTCTAAGCAGGAAATAACGAAGTGCATCTGTGCCGTATCTGCCTCTGAGAACCACAGGATCCACTACATTTCCTTTGGACTTAGACATTTTTCCTCCGTCAATAAGAAGCCATCCATGTCCATAAACACGCTTAGGAAGCGGAAGATCAAGTGCCATAAGCATTGCAGGCCAAATTATGGTATGGAATCTTACTATTTCTTTACCAACAAAATGGACATCTGCAGGCCAATATTTTTCAAAATCATTATATTTATCGTTTCCGTAACCAAGTGCTGTAATATAGTTTGAAAGTGCATCAACCCATACATATACTACATGCTTAGGATCAAATTCTACCGGAACGCCCCAGTTAAAGCTGGTTCTTGAAACGCAAAGGTCCTCAAGACCGGGTTTTATAAAGTTATTTACCATCTCATTAAGACGAGATGTAGGGAGCAGGAAATCAGGGTGTTCCTCATAATATTTCACAAGCTTATCTGCATAAGCAGAAAGACGGAAGAAATATGCCTCTTCCTCTGCATCAATTACATCTCTTCCGCAGTCAGGGCATTTTCCGTCGACAAGCTGAGTTTCTGTCCAGAAAGACTCGCAGGGAGTGCAGTATTTTCCTTTATATGTGCCTTTATAGATATCGCCCTTTTCATAAAGTGCTTTAAAAATCTTTTTTACCGATTCAACATGGTAATCATCGGTAGTTCTTACAAAACGATCATTTGAGATATTCATTACTTTCCAAAGCTCATGAATTCCCGCAACAATTTCATCAACATACTGCTGAGGAGTTACACCTTTAGCCTCTGCTTTCTGCTGAATTTTCTGACCGTGCTCATCTGTTCCCGTAAGGAACATTACATCATAGCCCTGGAGGCGTTTGTATCTCGCCATAACATCCGTTGCTACGGTGCAATAAGTATGACCGATATGAAGTTTATCCGAAGGATAATAAATCGGAGTTGTGATATAAAATTTCGGTTTATCCATTTATCTTAACTCTCCTTTTGGATTCTGATCTCAATATTCTTTAATGTATTCAATCATTTTTTCTGCAAAATTTTCAGAAGTTACATTTCCTTTGAAGACATCAACAACAAGCTTGCAGAACTCATCGGAAAGGGTTGCATTTGATGCCGTTTTTGTCATAAACTCAGGCGCTATAACCATTGTATTTCCTGTAAGGGTTTCTTTTCCAAGCATATTTTTTGCAAGACTTGCAACGCTTTCTCCATAAAGGAATTCCATAAACTGTTTTGCAAGATCCGGTTTTTTTGCTTCAACCGGAATATACATTTCAGTAAATGAAACGGTTTCTGCCGGAACACCTACAAGCGACGGATAGCTGCAAATTGCATATTTTTCGCCGTCTTTATTAAGTTCCTTAAGATCCGCACTGCTTCCGGAAATAAAGAGTGCCTTTCCGCCTTTAAGATCTTCCATTGTGTCGGACTTTGTTTTTGTACTGCTTCCGCTAACAACAAGCTTTGTTATGCTTTCTATTTTCTCAACAAATGTTTTCACATTGTCATTTTTCCAAGCTTCTTCATCACATTCAAGAAGTTTTTCGGTTTCAGTAACACCAATTGCCGGAACAAGCGCTGCAGCAAAGATGTTTACAAACTCATCGGGAGAAGCTCCTGCATATGTAAAGAACTTTATATTCTTGTTATCACAAGCCTGTGCTATGGAAATAAAATCATCCCATGTTTGGGGAACATTAAATCCGTTTTGAGAAAGAGTTTCTTTGTTGTAGATAAGTCCTTCTTTTTCAACAAAAAGAGGCGCGATATATGAAATATTATCCTCATAAGGCTTGCATACTTTATTTTCAAAAGCTCCATACGGTGCTGCATCTTCAATATCGCTTAAAGCAAACAATGCTTTATCTTTTACAAGTGCCTCGGTAACACCGGTTTCATCCGTTGACGGAAGATATACGAAATCCGGAGAATTTCCCGATAAAATCCTGTCACGAACCTCATAAGCGGCATCCTTAGTGACTATCATATCAATTGTAACACCTTGATTTGAACTTTCGAAAGCAGCTTTTACTGCATCCCAAAATTCCTTATCGTCACCACTGTCATAAATTACAGCCGTAAAAGACTGCTGCAGTGCCGAAACAACTATTTCATCTTTTCCGTTACTTGAATTTTCTCCGCTTTCGGAGCCTTCTTTTGAGCATCCCGAAAATGCAGAAACCATCATCATGATGGCAATGACTATAGAAAGAATTTTTCTCATATTATCCTCCCAATTATAAAGATACAGTTTAATATTACCACAAAACCGTTCCAAATAAAAGCCTTTTTAGTATTTATTTTACTTTACAATTGCAATTATATCATTTAGAATATGAAGTATAAAATGAATGGATGTGATTCGATGACAGAATATAAAGATTATCTATATCTTTTTTTAATTTCCATGCTGCCACTTGTTGAACTTCGTGGAGCAATGATTTATGCTGCAGTTGCGGAAATGCCCTTTATTCCCTCTTTAATTTGCTGTGTTGTAGGGAATATTCTTCCTGTTCCTTTTCTAATAAAATTTGCCAAAACTATATTGATAAAACTTTCTAAAATCAAAAAGATCGGAGGTTTTTTTCAAAAAATTATCGACAGAGGCAATAGAAAGGCTGAAAAAGTTCGAAAAGCAGAGCTTTTAGGTCTCTTTACATTTGTTGCTATTCCTCTTCCCGGAACAGGCGCATGGACTGCATCTCTTATTGCAACATTAATGCAGCTGCGTGTGTTAAAATCAACATTTGCCATTCTTCTCGGTGTTATCGCCTGTGGAATAATTATAGGAATAGTTTCTTTCGGTATTGCCGATTTGATTTTTTAAAAGGAGCTTAATATATGGAAAATGATATTAACGAAAGTATTGAAATGAAATTATATGAAGAAAGTTTAAAGCAAACCCAACTTCTCGAAAAGCAAGCAAAAGCAATTAAAACTCAAACTTCGATTATTTCAATACTGATGCTTGTCGTAGCTGTGACACTTCTTATTTTAAGCATTCAAGTGGGCGG
>CAZEKU010000092.1:0-5644 GCA_964512935.1 uncultured Oscillospiraceae bacterium
AACATTGCGCCCCCATGAGCAAGTTCAATTTTGAAAACATTGTTTTCAAAATTAACTTTGCTGTCGGCAAAAAATCCGTTTATGGGAACTCCTCGCATATTCGCCTCAAATGCTATATCTTCAAAATAGTCCGCTGTAAGCATGGATTTACTGTAAACAGGAACAAGCCGGACGCTTTTTACGCCCAGCTTTTTGCAAAGTTCCTTTTGAACCGAATATATATCCTTTTTATGTACTATCATCTTCGGAGCGATTTTTGCAAAAACCTCTCGGCTGTTCATATCAATATTCATACCGATTATTTCAGCCGATGAAATTTCTTCACAAAAACCGTTTCCGAAAATTTCGGAAACCGTTTTACTCATTTTACATCCGTCCGATTTCTTCGAGAAGTGCCGGAAGAATTTCATTTTCCGGAACCTTTCTGAGTATTTCACCTTTCTTGAATATAAGACCGCATTTATCACCGCCCGCAACGCCTATGTCAGCCTCTCTTGCCTCACCGGGACCGTTTACTGCGCATCCCATAACAGCAACCGTCAATGGCTTTTCGCAGCCTCTGAGTGCTTCTTCGACCTCATTTGCAAGCTTAATAAGATTTATTCTCGTTCTTCCGCAAGTTGGACAGGAAACTATATTTACACCGAAATTTCTTACCCCGGATGCTTTAAGAATATCCTTTGCGGCATAAATTTCCCTTACGGGATCGGCTGTAAGGGTTACTCGTATTGTTGAACCTATTCCGTCCACAAGAAGTCCGCCTATTCCAATGGCATTTTTGATTATGCCCATATGCTCTGTTCCCGCTTCGGTAACACCGAGATGGAGCGGATAGTCACATCTTTGTGACACAATGCGGCACGCATCCATCATTGTTTTTACATTGCTTGATTTAATTGAAATAACGGTATCGGTAAAACCGTATTTTTCAAGAATTGCCACATGCTCCATTGCACTTTCCGCAAGAGCCTCTGCCGTAGGCGAACCATATTTTTCGAGCAGGCGTTTATCAAGGCTTCCCCCATTAACGCCTACACGAATTGCAACACCTGCATTTCCGCAAGCTTCGACAACTTGACGAGTGCGTTCTTCCGAGCCTATGTTACCCGGATTTATTCTTATTTTATCAATTCCGTTTTCTACCGCAGCAAGTGCAAGACGGTAATCAAAATGTATATCTGCCACAAGCGGAATTGAAATTTTATCTTTTAATGCCGGTATAAGTTCGACAGCATCCATATCGGGAATTGCTGCACGAAGTATTTCACATCCGGCTTTTTCAAGTTCAACAGCCTGTAAAACGCTCCCTTCTATATCTGTTGAAGGAACGCTTATCATAGACTGTATTGCAACGGGATTTTCGCCTCCTATGGCAATTTTTCCTATTTTAACTTCCTTTGCCATACAATTATCCTCCGGTTACAAGTCTTACGATATCGTTATATGCAACAAATATCATAAGGATCATTAAAAGTCCCATTCCCACCGCATGAATTATTCCTTCGACCTTTTGGTCAATAGGTTTTCCACGGAAAAGTTCTATTACCATAAAGAATATTCTTCCTCCATCAAGAGCAGGCAGTGGTAAGAGATTGAAAACTCCAAGGTTTACGGTTATCATCGCAAGAATAAGGAGTATGCCTTTATAATTGGTACTTTGTACTGCATTGGAAATTGTTTCGGTTACTCCTATTGGACCGGAAAGCTGGCTGATTCCAAATTCTCCGCTTATGATATCACCTAAAGAGTTCCACACAAGTTTTACAAGTGACCATGTCCAGCGGAAAGAATATCCTATTTTTCCGAAAAAGCCAAGTTCCTCTCCGTAAATGCTGAAATCAAGGATTATAGATTTTGTTCCGTTTATATCCTGCGTATCGAAAACAACCTTGTCAAGATGGACTTTTTCTCCATTTCTGAGCACATCCATGGTAACTATTCCATCCGTATCTCGCATAAGCGAATAGACAATATCATAATCGCATCCGGAATTTTCGTCATTCACCGCAAGTATCTTATCATCTACCATGAGATATTCCGACGAGGAAGCGCCTTCGGTAAAAGCTGCAACTGTTGTTGTTCCGAAAAGGGTTTGACCGCAGGTTAAAGCAAAAATTACCGCAAAGCCTAAAATGAGATTCATTATTGCGCCGGCAGAGGTTATGATTATCCTTTTCCAAACAGGTCTTGACATAAAGCTTCTTTCGTCGTCGCTTTCTTCGTCCTCGCCTTCCATAGCAACAAAGCCTCCGATAGGAAATAAACGAAGTGAATAATCAGTTTCTCCAACCGTTTTTGAAATGATTTTCGGGCCCATTCCTATTGAAAACTCGTTGACTTTAACACCCGCCCATTTTGCTGTTGCAAAATGCCCGAGTTCATGAAAAAAAATCATAAATCCGAAAAGTAAAATTGCAATTACAATGCTCAATTGACTATCTCCTTATCTAATAAGTGACGCAGCAAATTTTCTTGCCTCGATATCTGTTTCGAAAACATCATCAAAGTTTGTTCCATCCGGAAGTGACATTTCAACTGTTTTTTCAAGAATTTCCGGAATTTCCGTAAAAGCTATTTTTCCGTTTAAAAACGCTTCCACCGCAATTTCATCAGCTGCATTAAAAGCTGCTGTTGCGGTTTTTCCTATTGAAAGAGCATGTCTTGCAATATCGGTTGCCGGAAACGCTTTGTTATCCTGTTCATAAAAATGGAGTGTTCCTATTTTTGCAAGATCAAGATGCTCCACAATACTTTCACATCTATCCGGTACGGTAAGCGCATACTGTATAGGTGTTCTCATATCGGGTACTCCAAGCTGTGCTAAAACCGAGTTGTCGGTAAATTCAACAAGGGAATGTACTATACTTTCCCTATGTATTACCACATCAATATTATTCTGTGAAACACCGAAAAGATGCGCCGCCTCTATGATTTCAAGGCCTTTATTTGCCATTGTTGCAGAATCTATGGTAACTTTTTTCCCCATATTCCATGTGGGATGGCTGAGCGCATCGGATGGTTTCATTTTTTTGAGTTCATCGGTTGTTTTTCCGAAAAAAGGGCCTCCCGATGCGGTTAGAATCAGCTTTTGTATTCTTGCATAATCTCCCTTTGCCTGTAGGCACTGAAAAATCGCAGAATGTTCACTGTCAACCGGAAGTATCTTTACATTTTTTTCTTTAGCAAAATCCATAACTCTTTTGCCTCCGGCAACAAGAGTTTCCTTATTTGCAAGTGCAATATCGTTTCCTGATTCTATTGCAGAAATAGTGGGACGAAGTCCGGCTATTCCTGTAACAGCATTGAGCACGATATCACATTCCATTGATGCTGCCTCGAGCACGCCTTCCTCGCCTTTGAGCACGACAATATCAGTGTCGGAAAGTGCGATGCTCAAGCCATTTGCAGCCTTTTCATCATAGAGAGCCACAACTTTTGGATTAAATTCACGAGCCTGCTCTTCAAGCAGCTTTGCATTGCTTCCCGCTGCAAGTGCAACTACGGAATATCCGAGATTTCTGCAAACATCAAGAGCCTGCGTTCCTATTGAACCGGTTGAACCCAATATTGAAAGGCGCTTCATAAAAAGTCTCCTTTTTCCATAAAATTATTGCCGCTCTTAGCGGCAATAAAACTTTATCAAAAAATCATGTTCAAATTATGAACGAAAAATAAAGATTCCACATATAAACAGCCGGTGCTACAAAAATCCAACTGTCAAAGCGATCCATTACACAGCATTGAACCGTCATTATTTTTCCGTAATCCTTTATATTAAATTGGCGTTTTATCGCAGAGGCGCAAAGGTCTCCAAAAATTGAAATCACAGCTCCTATAGGAAGGAATACGACAAAACTTATCCAATTTACTGTATATCCGGTAATTTTTGTGAAAACAAAAGCAAGTATGCAGCAGAGAATTACATCACCGAATACTCCGCCTATGGCGCCTTCCACAGTTTTTTTAGGGCTTAAGCTCGGACAAAGTTTTCTTTTTCCGAAGAAATAGCCGCTGAAATATGCACAGGTATCGTTAAGCCATGCTACTGCAAGGCTCATCAAAACGAGGAAATAGGATACAGGTTCTCCATAGCTTCTGAAAAGAAGTATTGTCGAAAATGCTTTAGGAATGAATATAGTAAATAAAAAAGCATATGATGCATCGGTAACTTTAAGTTCTTTATGCTCGCTCATAACAAAAAGCAGAATTATCATAGCGAACGATAATTCAATATATCCCGAAACCGAACCTATTGTGCGATAATAGTTTGTGGAAAAAAATGCTGCAAATACTATACATAATCCGGTAAGTGCCTTATTTTTTGTAAGTCCTACGGCATTTATCATTTCATGTACTGCTATAACAGAAAGTGCCGCTATTGCTACATCCAGCACCGCTGTTTCAAAAAAGCATAAAACCGCACCAAGCAGGACAAGTCCCACAAGGGCAGAGATAACTCTTGTTTTCAAAATTTTTTACCTTCTTTTAAAGTTAAATTCCGCCGAAACGACGGTTTCTTCTTGAATATTCTTCTATTGCCTTATTTAAATCATCTTCTGTAAAATCAGGCCACAGAACATCCATGAATACGAACTCGGAGTATGCACTTTCCCAAAGCAAAAAGTTAGAAAGTCTTTCTTCACCGCTTGGACGAATTATAAGGTCACATTCCGGTGTACCCGAATAAAGTCCTTCGGAAATAAGCTTTTCTGTTATATCGCTTTCGGAAATTTCTCCTTTTGCAACTTTTTTAGCTATTTCACGAACCGAATGAACAATTTCATCTCTTCCGCCGTAGTTAAGCGCTATTTGAACAGTTGTTATAACTTCGCCTACATCGGCATTTTCTGCCTTTTCCATAAGCTCGATAAGATCACTGTCAAAAGGGGTTCTATCCCCTATGAACCTAACTGCCACATGCTCGTTCTTAGCTTTTATCATATTTTTTAAATAGTCACGCATTAAGTCCATAATGCCATCTATTTCTTCCTTTGGGCGTTTCCAGTTTTCGGTAGAAAAAGCATATACCGTAAGCCATTTTATTCCCAAATCACGACAGCAGCGTGCAATATTTTCAAACACTTTTGCACCTTTTTTATGACCTGAATTGCGTGAAAGGCCGCGTTTTTTAGCCCAGCGGCCATTTCCGTCCATAATAATGCCGATATGTTCCGGCAAAATCATTTCATCGGGCATATCGGCACCTCCTGTTTAAAATCATTAGATTTCCATGATCTCTTTTTCTTTTTCTGCAGCCATTTTTTCGATTTTTGCAATAAAATCATCGCTACGCTTCTGGATATCATTGTCAAGATCCTTCTGTTCATCCTCGGTTATAAGCTTATCCTTCTGCTGTTTTTTACAGAAATCGTTTGCATCACGGCGATGGTTACGAACATTTACCTTTGCCTCTTCGGAATGTTTTGCAATGGTTTTGCAAAGCTCTTTACGGCGTTCCTCGGTAAGAGGCGGGAATACAAGTCTTATGCAGACACCGTCGTTCTGAGGCGGAATACCTATATCGGAAGCATTGATTGCTTTCTCGATAAGTTTAAGGCAACTTCTGTCCCAGGGCTGAATTACAAGGATTCTTGCTTCGGAAACCGAAACTGCAGCAACCTGGTTAATAGGTGTCATTGTGCCG
>CAZEKU010000093.1:0-5628 GCA_964512935.1 uncultured Oscillospiraceae bacterium
GCCGGCAATTGCCGTTTAAGCGCAGAAACGCACCTGCTGTCTTTGGACAGCGTTAATATTATATACAATTCAAACTATATTGTCAAGTGTTTTTTAGAATTTTTTTATTAAAGTCTTCTTCTTTTTTTGAAATTTCCGTATTTTCTCTTATTATAGTTCCTTATAATCATTAAAGCTATATAAAGTGCTACAAGAATAAAGAACATTATAACGATAAATTTAAACCAGAAAGAGCGAGTCATATCAGAGAAATTTTTAAGTCCACTTAAAAGCTCGCTTTGTTCTACATCCTCCATTGAAACAAGCGGAACGGAACCAATTATTTCACCCGAATGATAAAGTTCAAGTGTTCCTACTTTTTCTCCCTTTTCTATAGGTGCCTCAACTGATTCCGGAAGTTTCGGTTCATAAACTATTGACGAAACATCTATTTCAGACGGAAGAAGTGCTCTATAAGTTTCGCCTATTGCAAGTTTGAGATGATCCTTTTGCCACGCAAGTTCAAGCGGTACCTCTGCAATTTGAGAACCTGCCTCAACTATTGTTTTAACCTCAAATTCAGTGAATGCCCAGTTATAAAGCTGTTTTGCATCATAAAGTGCAAGGTTGTATCCTTCATCAAGTTCAAAAGGCGCACCCATATCCACCTGGTAATATGCAAATCCTTCATATTCCGCATAAGATGCAACATTTCTTCCTATTTCGGAACTGTAACCGGATTTTATACCCACAACCGGAGAATAGTAATGGATATTGCCATTTGACAAAAGTCCGTTATTTGTATTCCAAATAAGTTTATTGTGGGTGTCGGTTGCTTCACAAGTATAAGAAGTTTTTGCTACGGTTTCACGGAATTTATCAAGAGTCATAGCATATTTTGAAATAAGATAAACATCATAAGCAGTTGTGTAGTTTGCGGTATCATGGAGTCCGTGACAGTTAGTAAAATTGGTATTTGTTGCACCAATTTCCATAGCTTTTTTATTCATGAGTTCGACAAAAGCATCCTGGCTTCCTGCGATAAGTTTTGCAAGAGTCATGGCTGCATCATATCCCGATGCTATTACCATTGCATGGAAAAGCTGGTCTGCTGTAAAAACATTTCCGGCAAGCATACCTGTCGAAATTATTCCATGACGGTTTTCATATAGAAAATTCTGCGTGCTCATTTCATATGCAGCTTCAGCTTCCCAACCGCCTACAGCATCTATATTTTCTATTACAACAATAGCTGTCATTATTTGAACAAGCTCTGCAGGATACATTCTCTGTCCCGAATTTTGCTCAAAAAGGACATTTCCGTTTTCATCTGCAAGATAAACCGCCTCACAGTTAATATCAAAAGACGGCTGATATTTTGTTGCCGCAAAAGCTGTAACACATCCCGGAATCGCCATTATTACAGCAAGCATAAGCGATAATACTTTTTTCATACATTCCTCCGAAACCAAATAATCAGTCAAATAGTAAAGATTTATTTGACTTAATTATATTTATATTGATATTATATCAAAAAATGGTGTATAATGGAATAGGTTATTTGCTATGTTTGTAAAAATTAATCTTTTGTTAATTTTTGCTTTATTCTATCTATTCCGGAGGAAAAAATGATTTATTTTACCGGCGACACTCATGGAGAGCTTGCAAAATTCAAAACAGCTTCCGCAAAAAAATTAAAGAAAGGCGACACTCTTATAATTTGCGGCGACTTTGGATTTGTTTGGAATGAATCTAAAGAAGAACTTAATAATATCAAATGGCTTTCAAAACGCAAATATCAAATACTTTTTGTTGAGGGTGCTCATGAAAATTTTGAGCTTTTGGATAAGTTTCCGAAAGTAGATTTTTGCGGTGGAAAAGCTCGTAAAATTTCAGAAAATATATATCAGCTTATGCGTGGAGAAATTTTTGAGATTGAAGGAAAAAGAATCTTCTCTTTCGGCGGCGGTGATGATGAAAATCTTGATGTTTTAGACTTCAAAGAATGTGAAACTTTTTCAAGATTGCCCGATGAGCATGAGTGTGAGCACGCACGTGAAAATTTGAAAAAATTTGAGCACGCAGTGGATTTTATCGTAACATATGATGCCGGATTTAAAATCCGCGGTTTCCTTGAAATGGAAAGCAACTGTTTTAACAATCTTCATGCGTTTCTCAATGAGGTTTCCACCTCATGCAAATTTAACAAGTGGTTTTTCGGATGTTTTCACCTTGATAAAAGGATTCCTCCGTTCTATTATGCGGTTTACGATAATATATATGATTCGGAAACCGGAAAGAATATTTAAAGTGTTGACTTAATTTGTAAAAGTGGTATAATTGATACTTTGTAAGGGAGTAGTCAGCGCAATATGCGTAGCTCTGTCAACATACTGGATTTTATCCTGGCAATGCTTTAAATGATGAGACTTATCCGATTTTTAATCGGATAAGTCTCTATTTTTTTCAGTGGAGGGGTTTGTTTTGTCATTAATTGAACTTATATTGATTGGTATCGGTCTTTCTATGGATGCTTTTGCTGTTTCTATTTGTAAGGGACTTTCCGTAGGAAAAATAAAACCTAAGCATATGCTCTCAGCAGGACTTTGGTTTGGAGGTTTTCAGGCACTTATGCCTCTAATAGGCTTTCTTCTCGGTTCAACCTTTGAGCATTACATAACCAGCGTTGATCACTGGGTTGCTTTTATTCTTTTGGCAATAATAGGAACAAATATGATCAAAGAATCTCGACAGAACGAAAATGACCAAGATCCTTCCTTCGGTTTTAAAGCAATGCTTCTGCTTGCAATTGCAACAAGTATTGACGCTCTTGCTATAGGAATAACTTTTGCTTTTCTCAATGTTGATATCATTTCCGCAATTTCAATAATTGGCATCACCACCTTTATTTTTTCCTTTGCGGGAATTAAAATCGGAAGTGTCTTCGGTGTAAAATATAAATCAAAAGCAGAATTTTTCGGTGGCGCTGTACTTATATTGCTTGGTCTTAAAATACTCATCGAACATCTTTTCTTCGGCGGTTAAAGTCTTTATTTAAGCCATTTTTCAATTGTAATGTGTTTTAACTTTACATAAAAACGGAGCAGGATTTATTCCTGCTCCGTTTTTTTAGGCCTCTTTTTTCTTTGCCCTTATCATTGTGCTTTTAGATATTCCCGTAATAGCCTCCACCTCTTTATAACTCATACCCGAAGAAAGTAATGAAAGAGCTTTTTCTATCTGAATCGGTGTATACTTTCTCGGTCGTCCATCTTTAAAGTTAGGATTTTTCTTTGCCACCATCTTACCGTTTTGCGTACGCTCGACTATCATTCCACGCTCATATTCCGCAAACGCAAACATAATTGTCAAAATTAAGTTATCCGTAAGCGTATTCTCAATTAAACCTATATTGAGAATATGTACTTTAACACCTTTTTCAAACAGTTCTCTCATCGTTTGAACGCCTTCAATTGCAGTTCTTGCAAACCTATCCGGTTTACATACCACCAATGTATCTCCTTCCTCAAGACGTTCCAAGAGTTTTTGAAACTTTGGGCGTTCCATTGTTGTGCCACTAAATGCCTCTGTAACTATTTCCCGGCATCCGTATTTTTTAAGTGCAGCTGTTTGTTCTTCAAGGCTGTTGCCATCCCGTTCTTGTGTTGCTGTTGAAACTCGCGCGTATCCGTAAATCATATAAAATTCTCCTCCACTTTTTGACACTATGTTATGACACCGATTTTATCGCATAATCACGCCTGAATCGGTTCAAGTGTCGTAAACTATAACTTTTGGACCGATAGCTATCACCGCAGTAACTGTAAAGTTAAATACATTTACAATTATCCATTTTTTCGATATCCTACTGTGTCTGCCGCATAGCAGAATTTCTGCTGTGTCAAGGGAGAGTATAAATGTCCATACCATTCATTGAATACTGTTTTTAGGAATGGGGAGAATTTTATTTATTTCATATTCTTCCGAGGCATTTGATAAAATTTCAAAAGGCTAAACTTCACATGACATTAGTAATTTTTATAAAATCACCGGTTAAAATTATTGTCATATTGAATATTTTAGGCGCTTTAGAATATCCCATTTATCAAAATTTGAGCAGCTTATCCACTTATACATCTTTCGGATATCCGCATAGATTGCGGTGGTCATAAATTTGCTGTATTTTCTCGGTAGGATTATGGAAAGAGTGGCATCTGAATACCATTGTGAAAAAGGTTTTGTTACGAATATGGTTATTGATTGTTACTGTGCTCACGCTTTGTGGAGAAATCTATTTTCTTTAAGTTAGGGGTAGTCTATTTTACTTTTAAGGACATTGAAAGCGTATTTTAAAGCCTAATTTACTCAGCTTTCATATTAACTCTTAGCTTATCTGCAATAAGCGCAATAAATTCACTGTTGGTAGGTTTTCCTTTTCCGCTATGTATTGTGTATCCGAAATAGGAATTGAGAATATCTACATCTCCCCTGTCCCATGCTACTTCAATCGCATGGCGAATTGCACGCTCTACTCTCGATGAGGTAGTTCCGTGCTTTTTTGCAACAGAGGGATATAGACACTTTGTTACAGAGTTCATTATTTCTATATCGTTTACCGCCATAATTATTGCCTCTCTAAGATAGTGATAACCTTTTATATGAGCAGGAACACCTATTTGGTGTATTATATCGGTTATAACTATCTCAAGATTTTGGTTACTATTTTCCGTATGTGCTGTATTATCACATCCGGTGCTCAAGCAAAGACTGCGTATTCTTTCTGTGAGCACCATACGATCTAACGGTTTTATAAAACAATATGCTACACCAACAGAAAGAAGTTCTTTTTCAAGCATTGTGCTTTCGGAGGAAAGTACCGCAAGAAACAGTGGCGAAGCATCTCCGAGTTTTTCTTTAACCGCAGTTATAACGCTCACAAGATCCATCTGTGCCATAAATGCATTAGAAAGAACTATTGCAGGTTTTCTTAAAATAATATTATCCAAAAGTTCCCTACCGTCCTTTTTAATTGAGAAAACATCAAACCCCAGGGAAGAAAGTGAATTTTCACAATAGGAACAAAACTCGCCGTCATCCTCCGAAATAAGTATTCTGATTTTATTTTCCATAAAACCTTCCTTTCCTCCGCACATATATCTCTTTCTTTGCATAACAGGAAGCGAGTGCGGATTATCCCATTATTTATAATTATTGTAAAAAAATGGATATCCATGAGTAAATAATACCATATTTTTCCAAACTGTCAATAGTTTTTCCAAAAATTTACAGACAAATTTTTATTAAAATCAATTTTCGCTGACTGATTTCGTTTTTATACAGCCTCTTATATTTTAAAAAACAAAAAACGACTGCAGCTGCAGTCGTTTTTTTATTTATGTTTTATTGCTCCTAAATATATCGGAATAAAAATTCCAAATATTGACGCTATTGTATAAATCATAATTAAGATATCGCCTACCTTTCCTTTGAATAGCAGGCTTGAAACTATTGATAATATCGGGAGCGCAAGCATTATTACCATAAAGCATATTCGGCAATTTCTTATTACATATGGCCAGTTTTTATTATTGAAATATATTCCCACCATATTCATTCTGAGAATACCGTCACTATATGCGCTTATTTTGT
>CAZEKU010000094.1:0-5400 GCA_964512935.1 uncultured Oscillospiraceae bacterium
CTGATTAGGGTTACAGCCGTATTTAAGTTCAAATTCTTTCATATGCCCATGCTCCTTTTAATTATTTGTTTTTATTGATAAGTCTGTTTTCAAATTTTCCGGTTTCAAGATCAATATAACGAACATAAAGGGAAATTTTGTTGTCCTCATCAAGAGCGTCCCAAAGGGAATTTGTAAATTCATCAATACAGTTCGGGATAATAACACGCTCGGGCTCGCCTTGAAAGGTAGGAATCGGATTTCCGTCGCAGACATATGTGTGAATAAAATGTCCGAGACCGGAAACGGAAGGATAATCAAAGGTGAAACGACAGCAGGAGCTGCCGACCGGATCGGTGCTTTTAAGTATGCTCATCTGATAGGAAAAATCGCCCTTATCAAAAGTAATCATACCGCTTATTCTCGGAGTGAGGTTAGGAGCATCGGGCTCAAATTCACGGGTTGCAAGAGCCTCGGAAAAGCTTTTGCCGCATTTAATTCCGTCATAGACAGTGTCGGTCTGATCACCGTTTGTAACAATAAGCTTATTGTCAATTTCACGCATAGCAGCATAAATAATAAGGCTCGGATCCTCTACCTTTGAGGAATCAAAGGGTTCGGTGAAAAGAGCGTTATCTCTTTCTACAAAAACACGATTGCGGCTGTTTGCACTTCTGCCCATAATGAAATATGCAACAGCAGCCTTTTTTGAATCTTCGGTTTTGCCTATGACAATACCACGACCAACATAAGAATTATCCTTAATAAGAGTGGCAATATCGCTGATCTTGTAAATATCCATGAAAAATCCTCCCTTTATTCCGAAATAATTTGAGCACAGACCTTTTCCACCGAAAGGGGAAGTATTTTCCATTCGGCAAGGCGCATTACCCTTTTTTGAAGTGTTTCGGGCGTATCGTTTTCTCTGACGGAAACGGCCTTTTGCATTATAATTTCGCCTCCGTCGGGAATTTCGTTTACAAAATGAACGGTTGCACCGGTTACCTTTACGCCATAGGCAAGGGCTGCCTCGTGAACATGAAGTCCGTAAAAGCCTTTGCCGCAGAAGGAAGGTATAAGTGCGGGATGAACATTGATTATCCTTTTAGGATAAGCCTTTGTAAAGCTTTCGCTTAAAATCGACATAAATCCGGCAAGAACGATTATTTCAATGCCGTTTTCGCAAAGTAGCTCTTTTATGCGCTGCTCAAATGCCTCGGTGGAGCCAAGCTCCTTTTTAAGTACAACAGAAGTTTTAATGCCTGCGTTTTTTGCTCTTTCAAGAGCAAAGGCGTTTGCATTATTCGAAATAACAAGTTCTATTTTTCCGCTTTTTATGATACCACTGCTTTGAGCATCAATAAGCGCCTGAAGATTCGTTCCGCCGCCCGAAACAAGTACGGCGATTCTCACAGGGTCTTTACGCATTTTTAGGTTCCTCTTTTCCGAGAATATTTAGAATGGGCATAGCTATTCCACCAATGGAATTTCCTATGATAACAACAAGGATGTAAAAAAGAAAATCGAAATTTATAATTTTTGCTACGCCAAAATAGAACATATTTGCAATGGAATGTTCAAAACCGCTCAAAATAAAAACCGGAACGCAGAAAAATATGCCCACAAGGGTGTTTTTTTCACGATAGGTGCTCACGGCAATATACATGAGCACGCCGCAGAAAATCGAGCGGATAAGCGTTTGAAAAATTCCCTGCGAAAGCTTTGCTTCGCAAAGCGCCGAGGCATATGCTTGAACCGTCGGCAGAGCATAGCTTACGGCAAAACCGAGAAGAACGGTTGAAAAAATATTTCCCAAAAGGCCGAGAAAAAGGATTTTAACGGATTCTTTATCGTGTTTTTCGGGAAGATATCCGACTTTCCCGGTGAAAAGCGAATATCCTTTGAGGCAAATTGTCAAAAGCGCCACCGAAAAAAGTATCGCACCGAAATATCGGTTTTCGCAGGAAAGAAAAACCGTTCCTCCTATTGCAATCATAATTCCGGCTTTTATGCCGTTTATAAAATACATCAGCATATGGTTATTTTTTCATCGGAACTTTCGATTGTTCCGATAATGTAAGCGTCCTCGCCGTTTTCCTTGAGCACGGAGATTGCAGTTTGAGCATCCTCTTTTGAAACAACGATGCTCATACCGACACCCATGTTAAAGGTGTTGAACATATCGTGCTCAGAAATATTTCCACGCTCCATAATAAGTTCGAAAATAGGAAGAACTTTTACAGCGGAGCGGTCGATTTTAGCACCGAGACCGTCCGGGATACTTCTCGGGATATTCTCATAAAAACCACCTCCGGTTATATGGGAAATTCCCTTCACCTTTACTTTTTCAAGAAGAGCGAGAACGGGTTTTACATAAATTTTTGTGGGAGCAAGCAGAGCTTCGCCTATTGAAATTCCACCGAGTTTTTCTTCCGGAGAGGTGATATCGGAATTTTCAACATCGAAAACCTTTCTTACAAGGGAAAATCCGTTGGAATGTACACCGCTTGAGGGAAGTGCAATAACAACATCGCCGGGTTTCATGGTTTTGTTGTCGATAATATTCTTTTTATCGACAACACCTGTGGAATAACCCGCAAGGTCATATTCGTTTTCGGGATAAAATCCGGGCATTTCAGCGGTTTCGCCACCTATAAGAGCGCATCCGGAGCGGACACAGCCCTCTGCAACGCCTTTTACAATATCTGCAATGCGTTCGGGAATATTTTTTCCGCAGGCGATATAATCAAGGAAGAAAAGGGGCTTTGCGCCTACACAGATGATATCATTTACGCACATGGCGACACAGTCGATACCGACGGTATCATGTTTATCAAGAAGAAAAGCAAGCTTTAGCTTTGTTCCGACACCGTCTGTTCCGGAAACAAGAACAGGTCTTTCCATTCCGGTTACATCAAGCTCGAAAAGTCCGCCGAAACCGCCTACATCGGAGCAAACTCCGGAGGTCATGGTTTTTGCGATATGCTGTTTCATAAGTTCAACAGCTCTGTAGCCTGCGGTGATATCAACACCTGCTGCTGCGTAGCTGTCGGATCTTGAATTGTTCATATTCATTATTCCTTTCCGTTCCAACAGTATGTACAAAGTTTACATTCCGGAATACCGATTGCTTTTACAACGCCTTCGACAGTTTGAAAATCAAGCGATGCGAAATTGAGTTTTTCGCAAATTGCCTTGCGGAGATTTTTTCCACGCTCGGTATTTCCGTCACTGTATTCCTCAATATGCTTAAAACCCTCGTCACCCTCAAGCTCTGCAATAGTTCGTCTTGCAATAAGTTCCATATCGCTTGTGGCACGGGAAAAATTCAGATATTTACATCCGTACATAATAGGGGGACAGGCGGAACGCATATGTACGGAGTGCGCTCCATTGCTGTAAAGAAAATCAACGGTCTCCTTAAGCTGAGTTCCACGGACGATGGAATCGTCTACGAAAAGGAGATCCTTGTTTTCAATAAGCTCATGCACGGGCATCTGTTTCATTTTAGCAACCTTAGCACGCTCGCTCTGTTTCGAGGACATAAAGCTTCTCGACCATGTAGGAGTATATTTAATAAACGGACGGGCAAACGGAATTTTGCTTTCATTTGCATAACCTATTGCATGGGGTGTTCCGGAATCGGGAACTCCGCCTACGGAATCAATATGTTCGCAAAAGCCCTTTTGTTTATCCATCTGTGCAAGAAGACTGCCGTTGCGATAGCGCATTGTTTCAACATTAACGCCCTCATAGGTCGAGGTGGAATATCCGTAATATGACCAAAGAAAGGCGCAGATGCGCATTTCTTTTCCGGGTTCTGCAAGTACTTCGACGCTTTCGGGAGATATTTCCACAATTTCACCAGGGCCGAGCTCTTTTATAAGGTTATAGCCGAGTTTTTTTGCGGCAAAGGATTCAAAGGTCACGCAGTGACCGTTTTCATCCTCTCCTATCAAAACAGGAAGTCTGCCCAATTTATCCCTTGCGGCGATTATGTTGCCGCCGTTTTTAAGAATAAGAATCGAGGCTGTGCCGTCGATTACCTCCTGTGCGAATTTTATACCGGAAACGAAGTCCTCTTTAAGACTTATAAGCGCAGCAAGAAGCTCCACCGAGTTTACATTTCCACCGGTCATAGCGTCAAAATGACCGCTGTTTTCGCTAAGATATTTATCCACAAGCTCATCGGCATTGTTGATTATTCCGATAAAGCTTATGGCAAAAGTTCCCAAAGAGGAACGAATAAGCAAGGGCTGAGGCTCCATAGAGCTTATACAGCCTATTGCCGATGTTCCCTTCATCTCATCGAAAATATTTTCAAAACGGGTTCTGAAGGGTGAGTTTTCAATATTATGTATTTGCCTTTGAAGGCCTACTTCTTTATCGTAAGCAGCCATACCGCCACGGCGTGTTCCGAGGTGAGAATGGTAATCTGTTCCGAAAAAGACATCGACCATGCAGTCATTTTTAGAGGCTACGCCGAAAAAACCGCCCATATTCTCTCCTTTTAATTTTAATTTAATAATAAATTATGCAAAGAAAAGTTTAGAGAGGGTTATGGGGTCAACATACTGTCCGTCTTTGTAAACACGCATATTGCCGGAGGCAATTTCGTCAATGAGCATTACCTTTCCGTCTGCATCGTAACCGAATTCGAATTTGATATCATAAAGGATAAGACCTTTTTCTTTGAGGTCATCTGCAACAATTTGAGTGATATCCTGAGTCATTTTTTTGATATCGTCATACTGCTCGGAGGTCATAACACCAAGTGCAACAAGTGCATCCTTTGTTACAAGCGGATCGCCCTTTTCGTCGTTTTTGAAAGTAGTCTCAACATAAGCGGGAAGGTCTGCACCGTTTTTGATATAATCACCGTAACGGCGGATAAAGGAGCCTACGGCTTTATGACGGCAAATTACTTCAAGTCCATGGCCGAAAACCTTTGCGGGAAGAACTTCCATGGTGGTGTTTTCAAGATCTGCGGAAACAAAATGAGTTTTAATTCCCGCAGCGTTTACTTTTTCAAAGAAATAGATGCAGAAATATTTTGCGTGCAAGAAACAAAATGTCAATCAGACTAAGTGGAACTAGAATTTGAAGGATACAAAAGTTACTGGAACAGTGCAGAACGAAAAGGATATTCTGGAACAGCCATATTCACAAAAAAAGAGCCAATAAATGTAACATATGGAATAGGAATAGAAGAGCATGATAAAGAAGGAAGAGTAATCACATTAGAATTCGAGAAATTTTATATGGTAACAATATATACTCCAAATGCTAAAAGAGAGTTAGAAAGGCTAGACTATAGAATGGTTTGGGAAGATGAAATTAGAAAATATTTATTACAATTAAATAAAACAAAACCTGTAATAATGTGTGGAGACTTAAATGTAGCACATAAAGAAATAGACT
>CAZEKU010000095.1:0-5358 GCA_964512935.1 uncultured Oscillospiraceae bacterium
TAGACGCATTTTCGATAGAAAGTCTGATTGCCTCGGGATCAATATCGGAACCGTATCCCACAAAGCTTGCATCATGGCGTATTTCATCAAGGCAGGCACTCCTTTGGTGCTGCCATGTTTCAGACGGCCAACAGCCCCATTGTTCCGCAGCAAAATGGCGATTCAGTCCCGGTGCAATATTGAGAGCCTTCATCGCAGATTCAATGAGCAAGGTTCCCGATCCGCACATAGGGTCGCAGACAACGCTGTCGGGATAGATATGTGCAAGGTCGGCTATTCCCGCCGCTATTGTTTCCTTTATAGGTGCTGCAACGGAATTTTTACGGTATCCTCTTTTATGAAGTCCTGTTCCGGATGTATCAAGCATAAGGCGAACCTTATCCTTGAGAATCATAAACTGTATTTGAACAGTTGAGCCTGTTTCATCAAACCAACTTTGATGATAAACGCCCTCAAGGTGTTTGCAGATAGCCTTTTTTATAATTGATTGGCAGTCGGACATACTGTAAAGTTGGCTACGGACAGTTCTTCCTTTTACCGGAAAAGCATCTTTTCTTCCGATAAATTCTTCCCACGGAGCAGCAAGTGTTCCCTGGAAAAGTTCTTCATAACTTCTTGCCTCAAACTCTGCAACGATTATCTGAACACGCTCCGCAGTTCTTAAGCGAAGGTTTGCCGCAGCAGCATCTTCAAAAGTTCCCTCAAAGGAAACTCTTCCGTCTTCGGCAGTTATATTTTGTGCGCCCATTCGTTTCATTTCTCCGACGAGCACGCTTTCAAGTCCCAAAAGACAGGGACAGGATATTTTAAGTTTCTCCACAAATAATCTCCTTATGTTGTTTTACGAATTTCTTTTCGGAAATGGTTTACAGCATCTTTTTTATTGCTTTAATAAGACTTTTTACGCCCTCGGAAAAGCTTTGCCGTTTCGGTTTTTTCCTGATTGCAGTAACCGGTCGGCAAATTATTTGAGCATTTTCGTATTTGGGCGGATAGTTTTTCCACCGCCGCTTTTCCCTTTTTCAGCCGTTATTGCCGAAGGTTTTTGCGGCTCAACGAAAAAAGCGTTCCTTTAAGGTTTCTGTTTTTATTTCTGTTTCAGAAACGAGGCTTTCATATTTTCTTTGGATATCGTTTACCTTTTCTTCCTTTTCGGTGCAGGGAAGTTTTGAGCATTCTGCATTTTTTCCTATGTAATCAAGGCGCTGAATGAGCACCGCAAGGGAATCCTGCATAAATACCTTTGTCTTTTCAAGCTCGGTTCTGAAGTCCTCAATCTCATCATTTATGCTGTCTGCATATTTTTGAGCATCGGAAATAATGCTTTGAGCACCGCTTTTTGCGGAGGCGAGCATACTCTTTGCGGATTCGCCTGCATCGTCAATTGCGGCATTGAGTTTGCGCTCTTTAAAAACAATTACCTCTGCCTTATGTGCTTCTTCATCGAGCCTGTCCTCAAGCTGAGAATTGAGTTCTTTTTCTATTGCAAGCTCTTTTTCGGCAGTTTCAAGACGATTTTTAAGCTTTTCGTTTTCAGCATCAATATTGTCGCTGTGCTCCTTGAGCATAAGATAATGCTGACGAAGTTCCTCGTATGCATCCATTATCTCATCATATTTTTTCTGAAGCTCATCGTGCTTTTGGGAAAGCTCCTCTGCTGCGGTATTCTTTTCGGAAAGCTCCGCTTTAAGTGAGGATATCTCCTGCTCGGATTTATCGTGTTCCTCGGAATATTCCGTATTCATTTTGTCAATATATTTAAGGACCTCTTCTTTATTAAATCCTCCGAAGGTCTGGCTTTTAAAAATCGCCTGTTCAGCCATGGAAGCTCTCTCCTTACAATTATGTATTTATAATTTATCATAACATATTTTTCGCTCTTTTAATATAGTTTTATGAAAAATTTTTCAAAACAGCTCAAAAAAATGGTCACAGCATTCCATGCTGTGACCGTTTTTAATTATTTTCCGCAGAGTTTCATGTATTTTTCCCAAATTTGAGGGAGTTTTGTTTTGATAAAATCGGTATAAGGATCTCCATCGGATTTTGTTTTTGAAAGATAGCGTAAAATTGAATTTTCCCAAAGCAAAAGGTCTCTGCGGCTATGGTTTTCAAAAGTATATAGGCGGAATCTGCCCATATCCTCTTCCTCCATAAGCCAACTGTAAAGATCGGATATTTCGGTCGATGAGGTTATTTCAAGATCCTTTTCGGATTTGCAGACGGTTAAGATATCGCCTCTCGGAACGAGCTCCTCATCAGCATCCACTTCATAGAGAAAGCCTTTTTTGCCCTTAGTTGACTCGGCAAATGCATCCTTGAAAAGTTCATGGTACTGTACGGTACCATCGGAACCGAAATCGCAAGGGAACCAATTATATGGCTCCTCAAGCGGATTTGCAAGGCAAAATGCGGCTATCATCTTATTTTGTGTGAGCTTTTGCTCGGTTGCTTTTGCAATTTTAAGATCCGGCTCTGTGCTTGTAAAATAAT
This sequence comes from uncultured Oscillospiraceae bacterium, assembly GCA_964512935.1. GTDB lineage: Bacteria > Bacillota > Clostridia > Oscillospirales > Ruminococcaceae > UMGS1668. Next base: position 2,494 of record CAZEKU010000095.1, read on the forward strand.
ATGTCATTTTATTCCTCCGTCAAAGTTTTTGTTCAAGAATCGGTCTTAAGAACTGTCCCGTATAGGATTTTTCGCAGGCAGCTACATCCTCAGGTGTTCCTGCTATAACAAGCGTTCCGCCGCCGTCTCCGCCCTCGGGTCCGAGGTCGATTATATAGTCTGCCACCTTTATTACATCAAGATTATGCTCAATTAGGATAACAGTGTTTCCTCCGTCAACAAGCTTTTGAAGAACTTCAATAAGCTTGTGTACATCGGCAGTATGAAGTCCCGTTGTCGGTTCATCAAGAATGTATACGGTTTTTCCGGTTGGGCGCTTTGCAAGTTCGGTTGCAAGCTTTACCCTTTGTGCCTCGCCTCCGGAAAGGGTTGTTGCAGCCTGTCCGAGAGTTACATAGCCGAGACCGACATCGGATAGCACTTCGATTTTTTTGCGTATTTTAGGCACATTTTCAAAGAAGATAAGTGCCTCCTCAACGGTCATATTGAGAATATCACTTATATTTTTACCTTTATAATGCACATCGAGAGTTTCACGGTTATAGCGTTTTCCTTTGCATACCTCGCAGGGCACGAAGATATTCGGAAGGAAATGCATTTCAATTTCGATTATACCATCGCCCTCACAGGCTTCGCATCTTCCTCCTCGAACATTGAAAGAATATCTGCTTGCATTATATCCCCTTGCTTTGGATTCGGAAGTTTCCGCAAAGAGGTTTCTTATATCGGTGAAAACGCCTGTATATGTGGCAGGGTTTGAGCGTGGAGTTCTTCCTATCGGGGACTGATCTATGCAGATGACCTTATCGAGAAATTCTTCGCCCTCAACACCATCGCAGTGTCCCGGAATACATTTTGCTCTGTTGAGATCTCTTGCAAGGGTTTTATAGAGAATTTCGTTTACGAGAGAGCTTTTTCCCGAACCGGAAACACCTGTTACCACCACAAATTTTCCTAAAGGAAATTCCACATCAATGTTTTTAAGGTTGTTTTCTCTTGCACCTTTTACAACAATTTTTTTACCGTTGCCATCTCTTCTTTTTTCAGGAATTTCAATCTTCTTTCTTCCGGAAAGATATGCACCGGTTATTGATTCGGAACAGTTCATAATATCTTCAACAGTTCCCGCACAGACAATATTTCCTCCGTGTATACCCGCTCCGGGACCTATATCCACTATATGATCCGCTGCAAGCATTGTATCGGTATCGTGTTCAACAACGATAACCGTATTTCCCAAATCACGCAGGCGTTTTAATGTTCCTATGAGCTTTTCGTTATCACGCTGATGAAGTCCTATGCTCGGCTCATCAAGGATATAGAGCACTCCCATAAGCGAGGAACCGATTTGCGTTGCAAGACGGATACGCTGTGCCTCACCGCCCGAAAGGGTTGTTGCGTTTCTTGAAAGGGTCAGATATTCGAGTCCTACATTTTTAAGGAAACCAAGGCGTGATTTAATTTCTTTCAGAATAAGATCGGAAATCATTTTTTCACGCTCCGTCAGTTCCATTCCTTCGACAAAATCGAGAGCCTCTTTTACGGACATTTTTGTGAATTCGCTTATATTTTTTCCACAAACGGTAACTCCGAGAGAAATCGGTTTCAGTCTTTCTCCATGACAATCGGGACAATCTACCGAGCGCATTTGGAGAGCTATTTCTTCCTTGACCCATTGGCTGTTGGTCTCACGGAAACGGCGCTCCATGTTATTTATTATACCCTCGAACTCGCTTTCAAAATATCCATGCATACTGTTGCTTTCACGCTTGACCTTGATTTTTTTGCCCTTTGTTCCGTAAAGAAGTATATCCACTGCGGATTTAGGAAGGTCCTTTACGGGTGTATCAAGTGAAAAACCGTATTCTGCGGATAAAGCCTCGTAATAGTTTGTGGCTATGCCGCCCTCGTAATAATACCATCCGGAGGCATGGATAGCCCCTTCACGAATTGAAAGATTTTTGTTTGGTATTACAAGATCTGGATCAACCTGCATAAACACACCGAGACCTGTACATTTATCACAGGCACCGAAAGGATTGTTGAACGAAAACATTCTCGGAGTAAGTTCATCAATGGCAGCACCATGATCCGGGCAGGCATAGTTTTGTGAGAACATCATATTCTCACCGTCTATAACATTTACCACTGCAATTCCGCCGCTTTGCTGCATAACGGTTTCAAGTGAATCGCTGAGTCTTGAACGCACCTCGGGTTTTACAACAAGTCGGTCAACAATTATTTCAATGGTGTGTTTTTTATTTTTTTCGAGCTTTATTTCCTCGGAAAGATCATATATACTTCCGTCTATTCTTACACGGACGAAACCGCTTTTTCTTGCGTTTTCAAGTTCTTTTACATACTCGCCCTTGCGTCCTCTTACAATAGGAGCCATAAGCTGTATTTTTGTTCCCTCGGGAAGTTCAAGGACTTGATCGACAATTTGGTCTATGGTCTGCTGTTTTATTTCTCTTTTGCAAACCGGACAATGCGGTATTCCTATTCTTGCATAGAGCAATCGCAGATAATCGTAGATTTCAGTAACTGTTCCTACTGTTGAACGGGGGTTTTTACTTGTATTTTTCTGATCTATGGATATGGCCGGAGAAAGTCCGTCGATGGAATCTACATCGGGTTTTTCCATCATTCCGAGGAACATTCTTGCATATGAAGAAAGGCTTTCCATATAGCGACGCTGACCATCCGCATAGATTGTATCAAAAGCAAGTGAGCTTTTTCCCGAACCCGAAAGTCCTGTTAGTACTACAAGCTTATCACGGGGTATTTCAACATCAATATTTTTAAGATTGTGTTCCCTTGCTCCTTTTATGACGATGGAACTTTGATTCATATTCTGCATCCTCC
>CAZEKU010000096.1:0-5340 GCA_964512935.1 uncultured Oscillospiraceae bacterium
TAAGAGATTTGTCCAATAACGGACATTTCCTCCGATTTTAACAAACGGGGAACTGTCCGTTTTTTATGTTTATTTATTCCGGGAAATTACCCATAAGTAAGGAAGAAAAAATTTGATTCGTGAAGATTTAAGAAATGTTGCAATAATTGCTCACGTTGACCATGGTAAAACTACAATAGTAGACGAAATGCTCAAACAAAGCGGTACATTCCGTGATAATCAGGTTGTTGAAGACCGTGTTATGGACTCCGGTGACCTTGAGCGTGAAAGAGGTATCACTATTCTTGCGAAGAATACCTCTGTTCATTATAATGGTGTGAAAATCAACATTATTGATACTCCCGGACATGCTGACTTCGGCGGCGAGGTTGAGCGTGTTCTTAAAATGGTAGATGGCGTTATACTTCTTGTTGACGCAGCTGAAGGCCCTATGCCTCAGACACGCTTTGTTCTTCAAAGAGCACTTGAACTTAACCATCCCGTAATAGTTGTTGTAAATAAAGTTGATAAACCCGATGCAAGACTTGATGAAATCGGTGACGAAGTTCTCGAACTTCTTCTTGATCTTGATGCTTCCGAAGAACAGCTTGAAAGTCCGATGCTTTTCTGCTCCGGTAGAGAGGGTACAGCATCTTTTGATCCTTACACAAGAGGAAAAGACCTTAAACCTCTTTTCGATACAATTCTCGATCATATTCCTGCGCCCGAAGGTGACGATGAGGCACCTCTTCAGATGCTTGTTTCTTCTATAGATTATAATGAATATGTAGGCAGAATCGGTATAGGTAGAGTTGAGCGTGGCCGCATTACTCCTAATAAGGATGTTGTTGTCACCGAATATCATGGTGAAAAAGCTAACTATAAAGGAAGAATAGCTACACTTTATCAGATTGAGGGACTTGCAAAAGAGCCTTGTGAAAGTGCCTCTGTAGGTGATATTGTATGCCTCAGCGGAATTCCGGATATTTATATTGGTGATACCGTTTGTGCACCCGATGCTGTTGAAGCTATTCCTTTTGTAAAAATAAGCGAACCCACTGTTGAAATGACATTCTGTGTAAATGACAGCCCCTTTGCAGGAAAAGAAGGTAAATTCGTTACAAGCCGTCAGCTTCGTGACAGACTTTACAGAGAACTTCTTAAAGACGTTTCTCTCCGTGTTTCCGATACAGATGCAACAGATAAATTCTCTGTTTGCGGACGAGGAGAAATGCATCTTTCAATTCTTATTGAAACAATGCGCCGTGAGGGATATGAATTTGCAGTTTCAACTCCGAAAGTTCTTTATAAAACCATTAACGGAAAACTTTATGAGCCTGTAGAACTTCTTTCTATTGATGTACCGGAGGATTGTGTAGGTAATATTATGTCTGCAATGGGCAATAGGAAAGGCGAACTTACTAAGATGGCACCTTTCGGCAGCCGTATGCGTCTTGAATTTAGAATACCCGCTCGTGGCCTTTTTGGTTATAGAAATGAATTTATGACCGATACTAAAGGTGAGGGTATTATGAGCTCTGTTTTTGATAGCTACGAGCCTTATAAAGGCGATATTCAGCGCCGTTCCACCGGTAGCCTTATTTCCTTTGAAACCGGTGAATCCATCACCTACGGTCTTTTCAACGCTCAGGAGCGTGGCCAGCTCTTTATTGGACCCGGAGTTCCTGTTTATGAGGGAATGGTAGTAGGTGCTTCTCCTAAAGCAGAGGATATTGCGGTTAATGTTTGCAAAACAAAACATCTTACAAATACCCGTGCATCTGGTTCTGATGATGCACTTCGCCTTGTTCCTTATAGAAGAATGAGCCTTGAGGCTTCCATTGAATTCCTTAAAGACGATGAACTTCTTGAGGTAACTCCTAAGAACATCAGAATCCGTAAGAAAATTCTCGACAATAATATGAGAATGAAAGCAAGATTCAAAAAGAATACCGACTGATTTTAAGACGGTGCCTTATTTAGGCACCGTTTTTGCTATATTGGTATTAAAATCAAGTTTGGCAAAAACGGTCGTGAAAAAAGTGTGAAAGTGTGCTATTATTTAAATAAAGAAAAACTTGTGGCATTTCAGGTTTATTTGAAAATAAAGTTAAAATCGGCTCGTCTCAAAACTTGGATGGTTTTGGGGCGGGTCGTTTTTTTGAATAAAATCTATAAAATAGGAAGATTATATCGGTAAATTGATGTATTAAAAGAGAAAAAATGAACAAATTTATTAAGTGGTTCTTGTGATATTTGTGAAAAAGCCTATGATAACGTCCAAAACGGTTGACTTTTTTTGCTATTTTTTATATTATATATAAAGAGCGATGCGAAGAAGCAGGCTCTATAAAAACTAATTACGATGTGAGGAAGCGTCTTGAACAAAACGGTTTGTTTAAGGCGCTCTTTTTACGGAGAAAAAATGGAAAAATTAAAAAAACAGGTGCTTATTGCAGACACAGATGAAAACTATATTTGTGAAATGATGAATATGCTTGAAAAAAACGGATATCAGGTCTGCAAAACCGTTAAAGACGGAATAGACACCGTTTCCGAATGTAGAAAAATAAATCCCGATATTGTTTTTATAAAAGAAAATCTTGATTTTATGGATGGCCTTAAAACCGCCGAATGTCTTCGTGAAAAAGGATTTTCGGGCCTTGAGATAATTGTATCTGAAGAATATTCTAAGGAAACATCTGAAAAAGCCACATCTTGTGGAGCTGATGGAGTCATAATAAAACCGGTAACGGAAAAATTTCTTATTCCTTGGTTAACTACAAAGCTTGCAAGAGCAGGTGAAAAGAGGGGACTTTTTAATGAAAAAAAGAAACTCCTTTCAGAACTTGAGAACAAGAGAGTTGAATCGGAAGCAGTGGGAATAATTGCTTCTTCAATGAAAATAAGTATTAGTCAGGCTAAAGAGTTGCTTGAAAAAAAGGCTGCAGAAAAAAATGTATCCTTTGCCGAAATATCTAAATTGATATCAGGCAGAACCGAAGAATGATAAATCGTTTGGAAGGTGTAATTTTGGCGGAAAAAGCAAATAAAAAAATAAGACTTATAATCGCAGATGATGATATTGCGGTTAGAAGAAATATAAAAAAATGTATGGAAAACAGCGGATATGAAGTTGTTGCTGAGGCAAGTGATGGAATGTCCGCTGTAAGTATGGCAAGAGAAATAAAAGCGGATATGGCGGTGCTTGATATTGCAATGCCTGCAATGGATGGACTTGCAGCATCTAAAGTGATGCTTGAAGAGGGACTTGTTTATTGTACGGTTATGCTCACATCTTTTGAAACCGAGGATTATGTTGAATCCGCTATAAAATGCGGTGCTGAAGGATATGTAACAAAACCATTTACAAGAGAGCAGCTCCTTTCTGTTTTGGATAACAGTTTTTCCGAAAGCAGGGAAAAATATCTTTTGCAAAAGGATTGCACAAGCCTTAAAAAGAAAATTGAAAGTAAAGATCTCGCTAACAAGGCTAAGCTTATTATAATGGAGAATAAGGGCCTTGATGAAAGCGATGCATACACATACCTTCGTGAAATGAGCAAAAGAAAAGGAATTTCGGTGGAAACAGTAGCTGAGCTTATAATAGCGGAATGGGAGAATCAAATTGAATAGTATTACAAGAACCCTTTGCCAAAAATACACAAATCTTACAGATGAAGAAATAACATGCATTGAAGAATATGCTTCCATGCTTCAGGTTTTCGCTAATGCTGAGGAGTCGGATGCGTTTATTGATTGTCGCTCAATTACCGGAAAAACCGCAATAGTTGTAGCTGAAGCAAAACCCCAAACAGTACCTTCAAATTATTCTATACCGATTCTCGGAATGCTTATAAATTGGCATGATGAACCTGCGGTTGACCGCACATTCCGCTTTGAAAAGCCTACAAGAAGAATGTGTGCAATACACATGCCCGAGGACAGGAATGTAATACAAACAGTCGAACCGCTTTATTTCAAAGAAAAACTAATTGGAACACTTATTTTTGAGAAAAATGCAGATCTTGCCGGAGCTAATAATGCAAAAGAGGATAAAAACTCTGATAAAAAAGAAATATTCAGTGGTTTTATAGGCGATATTATTGACAATCTCAATGAAGCGGTAATTCTAATCGGAAATAATGATGAGGTAATTGCTTGCAATGAATCTGCAAGAAAACTTTATTCAGAGAAGCTTGGATATGTTGATAATATCATAAAAATGCCTCTCAAAAATATACAACTTGATGCTGACGAATATTTTCTTCCGGGAAATGTAACCGATGAAAACGGAATACGAAAAAGAGAAGTTAGAGTCAGTACTTTAAGCCTTAGATATACGACTATTCCGGTTTATGAAAATTCAATAAAACTTGCAATAATTATTGAAGATATTACCGAAATGCGTGAGCAGGAAAAACATTCTATGACACAAAGCATTGCAATGCGTGAGCAGCGTCATAGAATTAAAAACAGCCTTATTATGCTTTCGGGTATGCTTGATTATCAGGAAAAGTACGCAAACGAATTAGACGCATTTTCGGTTTTACATGATACAGCAGGTAGACTTAATGCACTTGCTGCAACGCTTGAGGAAATTGTTCATGTATCTGAAAAAACAGCGTCTCTTAAATATGTGCTCGAAAAGGTCAGAGCAAATGTACTTCAAAGCTCTGTGAGCACGATACAACCGGTGAGCATTAAAATTGATGTGGAGGATATGAATATCTCTGCAGAATATGCCTCTCCGATAGCGCTTATAGTAAATGAACTGCTGCAAAATGCCGTAAAACATGCTTTTCCGGCGGGAAAAAATGGAGTAGTTACAATTTCAGCTCAAAAAGGGATTCTGTCCACAAAGATATCTGTGACCGATGACGGTGTAGGATTTGATCCGGAACATGGTAGAAAAAACGGTTCAGGTCTTGAAATCGTTAAGACAATGGTCAAAGAAAAGCTCAATGGAGAATTTATGGTGGAATCAAACAAAAATGGAACCGTTGCAACTTTTGATTTTATTTAAAAGTACTTGAAAAAATAGCAAATTTGGACTATAATATAAAAGGACTGCTTAACGGTTCGTAAATTAAGTTGTTTTGGTCGACCTGAGGGAAGGCGGCTTTATATAACATCGGTTCAAAAGAACTGAAGTTATGGGGAAGTATTAAAATAATGATACTTCTCACAAAAATAAGAAAGGAGTTTTCGCTTTGAAACTGAAAACCAGACTTAACGGAAAAACTTATGAATTCCGTGATGTCAAAGACGTTCTCGCAAAAGCTAACGAGCCCAAATCAGGAGATAGATATCTCGGTATTGCACCTGAGACTGTTTCTGAAAAAATTGCGGCAAAGGTAG
>CAZEKU010000097.1:0-5337 GCA_964512935.1 uncultured Oscillospiraceae bacterium
ACCTACAACGGTGAAGAACCCGGCAACAATGTGTTCAGCTTTGTTCTCAAGGACAGCAACGGCAGAACCGTTGCCACCGCTTCCAATAACGGAAAAGGTGAGATCACTTTCAATAAGCTTACATTCAGCCATCCCGGAACCTACACCTATACCGTAAGTGAGGTAAAGGGTGACGATGTAAATATCGTTTATGATAAAACCATCTACAATGTAACAGTTACAATCGCATATAATACGAACAAAACCGCCTATGTATCTGCGGTATCTGTAACGAAAAACAATTCCGCAGTACAGGGAATCGCATTTAACAATGTTGATGTAACTCCTGCCGAAACAAGCATCACCATCAAAAAAGCTCTCGACAGCAACGCACCTTCTAATGATAATTTCTACTTCAAGGTGCTCGATAGCGACGGTAATCTTGTAAAAGAAAGCGTAAACGATAACGATTACAGCTTTAGCCTCAAAAAAGGCGGCAGCAAAGATTTCACTCTTGTATTCACTAAAGCAGGAACATATACCTACACCGTATCCGAGGTAGCAGTAGCAGGAAGCACCTCCTATGTCTATGATACAACCGTTCATAACGTAGAGGTCACCGTAACACCTGTCGGAGACGGCTCTATCTTGAGTGCAGCAGTGAAAATCGACGGTCAGGTCATCAGCGGAAATGAAATAACTTTCCAAAACGAATATCTCGATCCTGTCTCCGTAGAGCTTTCCGCAAAGAAAGAGTTCAGCGAAGTAAATGTAATTCCCAACGATTTCAGCTTTGTTCTCAAAGATAAAGAGGGAAATGCAGTTGAAACCGTAAAGAATAACGGAAGTTCGATCAAATTCACTAAACTCACCTTCAGCGCACCCGGAATTTATACCTACACCGTAAGCGAAGTAAAGGGCAGCGATATTGATATCGCCTACGATAAAACCGTTTACGATGTAACCGTAACAGTTGCACTGAATAATGCGAAAACCGCATACGAAGCATCGGTAGTTATGAAAAAAGGCAACGATACCGTAAATGAAATGGTATTCAAAAACGCTTATGTAAAACCCACCGATGTAAGTATTACGATCAAAAAAGATCTCGACAGCAGCGCACCTGCAAATGATAATTTCTACTTCAAGGTGCTCGACAGCGACGGCAACCTTGTAAAAGAGGGAGTAAACGATAACGATTACAGCTTCAGCCTCAAAAAAGGCGGCAGCAAAACCCTCAGCCTCAGCTACAACAGAGCAGGAACATATACCTACACCGTATCCGAGGTAGCAGTAGCAGGAAGCACCGACTATATCTACGATGAAACAGTTCATACTGTAAGCGTAGTAGTAGAAATGAACAGCGATGAAACAGCATATGTTGCAACTGTCAAAATCGATAACAAAACCGTTGCAGGAAATGTAATAACATTCCGCAACGAATATATCGACCCTGTTTCCGTAAATCTTTCCGCTAAAAAGGTATTCACCAATTCCGAAAGCATCCCGAACGAATTCAGCTTTGTTCTCAAGGATAAAGAAGGAAATGTAGTTGAAACCGTAAAGAATAACGGAAGTGCAATAAACTTCAGCGAAATCACCTACACCGAACCCGGAACTTACACCTACACCGTAAGTGAGGTAAAGGGCAGCAGATACGATGTAGTTTATGACGAAACCGTCTATGATGTAACTGTAACAGTTGCACTTAACAGAGAAAGAACCGCATACGCAGCAACAGTTGAGATGAGCAAAGGTCAGACCGGTGTAAACGAGATGACATTTAACAATGCTCTCCTTAAACCCGTTGACGTAGTTCTTACAGCAAAGAAATATCTCAACAATGCAGCACCCGAAAATCACACTTTCAGCTTTAGACTTTCCGACAGCGACGGAAACATTGTATCCACAGTAGCAAATGACGGAAACGGAAATATCAGCTTTAGCAAGCTTACCTTCGACAGAGTAGGAACCTATACCTACACCGTAAGCGAAGTAAAGGGCACCGCAAGCAATATCATCTATGATGCAACTGTTTACGATGTAACGATAACCGTATCTCTCAATGCAAGCAAAACCGCACTTGAATACAGCGTTGTTGCAAAGGATAAAGAAAATCCTGTTGATGCAATGACTTTCGGAAACACTCTCCTTGCACCGATTGATGTAGTTCTTACCGCAAGCAAAACCTACAACGGTGAAGAACCCGGCAACAATGTGTTCAGCTTTGTTCTCAAGGACAACAGCGGCAGAACCGTTGCAACCGCTTCCAATAACGGAAAAGGTGAGATCACTTTCAATAAGCTTACATTCAATGCTACCGGAACTTATGTATATTATGTAAGCGAGCTCAAGGGCAGCGATACCGATATTTTCTACGACAAAACTGTTTACACCGTAACTGTTGTTGTAAGCATCAACGATGCTGAGGATGCGTTTGTAACAGAGGTTACAATTGCAGACGGTCAGAATACCGTTGAAAAAATGGAGTTTGAGAATATCCACCGTGATCCCGTTGATGTTGTTGTTAAAGCAAGAAAGAGCATCAACAACATTAAACCCGGTGATCTTAAATTCGAGTTCGTGCTCAAAGATGAAAACGGAAATATCGTTTCTAAAGCAACAAACGATGCGGACGGAAACATTGTTTTCGATAAGCTTACCTTCGATGAGGCAGGAACCTATTATTACACCATGAGCGAAGTTGAATATGACAGCTTGTTCATAAAATTCGACGAAAGAGTGTTCGATGTTAAGATAGAGGTTACCGCTCCGGATAATGAAGATCCTTTCATTGCAACCGTTACAGTATCGAGAAGCGGAAAGGTATATCCTAACCCCACTTTCAAAAATACAATCAAAACAAATAACCGTGATGATGAGGATCCGTCCGAGGAGCATAACCCCTCCACAGGTGCCCCGGTTATTATGAACGGCGCTGCAATGGGAACCGCTCTTATGGGAGCTGCTGCTCTTGCAAAAATTGTCGATGACAAAAAGCGCAAAAAGTAATCCAAGCAAAATTAAAAAAGGACTTCGGTAAAACCGAAGTCCTTTTTTGTTTTTTAAACAAAAATTTATTTAAAAAGCTATTCCAAATGTCGTAAATTTTGTTATAATAATATAAGAAAGGTGATGCTTGGATGAAAATTATCAATTTCGGCTCTTTAAATATAGATAGAGTATATCAGGTGGATCATATCGTGCGCCCGGAGGAAACATTGCGTGCATCAAAAACAAGCCATTTTCCGGGAGGAAAGGGTCTTAACCAGTCAATAGCGATTGCGAGAGCCGGAGGCGAGGTTTATCATGCAGGCTGTGTCGGAATGAGCGACGGAGGATATTTACTGAATATCCTTGAAAAAAACGGAGTGAATATTTCGCTTATCCGTAAAAAGGAAATTCCCACGGGAAATGCATTTATACAGGTAACCCCAGAGGGAAATAAAAGTATAATCGTCTGCGGAGGAGCAAATCTTTCCATTACAGATGACCAAATTGATTATACAATAGCGCAGCTCAGGCGAGGAGATGTGCTCCTTTTGCAAAATGAGATAAACGGAATAGAAACGATTATTGAAAAGGCAATAGCAGTCGGTGCACAAATTGCGCTTAACCCGACACCGCTCACAAAAAACCTTTTAAATCTGCCTCTTGATAAAATTTCTTATGTGTTTATAAACCGTTTTGAGGCAGCAGAGTTTACCGGTGCGAGTCCTATGGACCTTGAGGCACTTATTCCGAAAATAAGAGAAACCTTTCCAAATGCGGAAACAATTCTTACTCTCGGAGTAAAAGGCACAATGCTCATTACAAAAGATGATACCTATTATCAGAAAATTTACGATGTCCCTGTAAAGGATAAAACCGCCGCAGGAGACGCGCTTATCGGATTCTACCTTGCTACTGTGCTCAAGGGCGCAAAGCCCAAAGACGCCCTTCTGATGGCTGTAAAAGCAGCATCCTTAACCGTTTCCCGAGCAGGCGCAGCAAGTTCAATTCCGATGATCGAAGAATGTTATACATTAGGAAACTGAAATAAAATAATCCTCCGTATGCAAAGCATACGGAGGATTTGTTTTTTGAAAGATTATTCTGCGCTTATGATATAGTAGTAAACAGGCTGACCGCCGTAGATAGAAACTACCTCAATAGAGGAGGAAAGTTTGCTCTCAATAACGCTGCGGATTTCCTCTGCCTGCTCTTCGGTAACATCTTCACCATAGTAAATAGTTACCATGGAGGTTTCTTTAGTTACAAGAGCTTTTGCAAGGCGGCTGCAAATAAGCTCCATTTCCTTGCCGGTATAGAGCATTTTGCCCTCTTTCATTGCAAGAAGCTCGCCCTCTTTGATTTTGTGACCGTCAAAATCCGAATCTCTTGCAGCGAAAGTTACCTGACCTGTGGTAACTGCGGAAAGAGCATCGTTCATAGCGTCGGTATTTTCGCTTACGGAAACGTCACAGTCATAAGAAAGCATTGCAGAAATTCCCTGAGGAACAGTTTTGCTTGGAATTACAATAACATTTCTGTCTGCAATTTCAGCAGCCTGCATTGCAGCCATAACAATGTTTTTATTGTTAGGAAGAACAAATACATTCTTAGCAGGTGTTGCATGAATAGCAGCAAGAATATCCTCGGTAGAGGGGTTCATAGTCTGACCGCCGGATACGATATTGTCACATCCGAGGTCGGAAAAAACATCGGTAAGACCTTTTCCTGCACAAACAGAAACAAATCCGTATTCAATGGAGGGGTCTACTTCTGCATAGGGAAATTTTGACTCATCACAATCATCGCTGCCGACTTCAAAATCGGTGCTGAGAGAGGTATGAGAAACGGACATATTCTCAACCTTTACGGAAAGGAGAACACCGTAAGAAACGGCATCGGTAAGAACCTTTCCGGGCTCATTTGTGTGAACATGGAATTTAGCACCAACAGTACCTTCGGTATATTCGCAAACCTCACCATGTGCGGAAAGCATTTTTTCAAGACCGTCGGTTCCGTTTTCAAGGCGTTTTGCAACAGCTTCGACACAGTATGCATATTCATCGGAGGAAACTTCGTTTTCCTCGGTTTTAGGCATGATCATTTTTCCTTCGGAAATTACAGACCACATACCCTCGAAAATATAAACAAGTCCCTGACCGCCTGCGTCAACAACACCGCTTTTTTTAAGGATAGGAAGCATTTCGGGTGTCTGCGCAAGGGTGCGTTTGCTCTGAAGATACATTCCGTAAATTACAGCAATGGTGGAATCGTCATATTTAACAATTTCAGATGCTTTTTCGGCAGCACAGCGAGAAACAGTAAGGATAGTTCCTTCGGTGGGTTTCATAACTGCTTTATAAGCAG
>CAZEKU010000098.1:0-5279 GCA_964512935.1 uncultured Oscillospiraceae bacterium
TTGAAGGAATATGCAATATAGGTTCGGGAAAACTTACCCACGATATAAACGGATTTCATCTTGTAAGCGAAGATGGAAAACTTGATTATTCACAGCCTGCAACCGCAAGTTACACCATCTATTCGGATTATTATTGGTACGAAATAGGCGATGTTATAGGTATCGGAAATACAGAGTTTTCATATTTCTGTTTTCCTAAAGAGAATGTTTCTGTTACAAAAACAAGGCTTGCGGCGGAGGAAATTTATAAAATCGCAAGGGAATCCAAGCGTAAAAAGCGCAAAGAAAATGAATAGTATCTTATTATTTGAGCAAGAAAAACAGTAGAAAAGTTCATATAATAATGTTATACTTAACCTAAAATATAAAATGGCGAAAAATTTTTAAAAATTTTTTGAAATGTGCAACCTGCCGCAAAAAATGCTGTGTATATAGGTGGGACGCAGTAATACGAGGTGACTGCATGAAGGACGAACAGATTATCGAGTTGTACTTTGAACGCGATGAAGCGGCAATAGAGGAATCTCGGAAAAAATACGGTGCATACTGTATGAAAATTGCCGGGAATATTCTAAGTGATCAGCTTGACAGCGAGGAATGTACAAACGATACATGGCTTGGGGCATGGAATTCAATTCCGCCTAACAGACCTTCAAACCTTGCAGCATATCTCGGTAAGATAACAAGAAATCTTTCGATCAACCGCTATAAGATGAAACATGCCGAAAAGCGGTCGATAAATGAATTTGCTGTGTCTCTTGATGAGCTAAGTGAATGTGTTCCCGGAGAGTTATCGCCTGAAAACAGTGATGCTCTCGGAAGGGTAAGCGCAAGCATAAGCGAATTTTTGCATACGCAAAAGCCTCTTGACAGAAGGGTTTTTGTGTGCAGATATTTTTATTGCGATTCAATTTCGGAAATAGCGGAGCGTTTTGATATAAGCGAAAGCAAAACAAAATCGCTGCTTTTCCGTATGAGATCAAAGCTCAAAGCTCATCTTGAAAAAGACGGCATAACCGTATAATTTGGGAAGGAAGGCAGTACATGAAAAATGAATTTATGGTGCGAGCCATGGGTGAGATCGATGACGATCTGCTTGAAGAGGCACGCCGTCCGCTCCCCAAAAGGAAGTTTTCCTTTGCGGTAATATCAAGGTATGCGGCTGCCGCAGCTTGCTTTGTGCTGATTTTTGTAGGAGCAGCTGCTTTTACAAAAGACGATGGCGGCATTGAAGTATGGATAAACGGCACCGATGCGTTTTCTGCACAAAAATCGGATATCCCCATTGAAATCGAGCTTGTTTCAGCAATGCAGCAGCGCAACAATTTCCAAAAGGAAATTCCAATCGGAATTTCAGCAGGGGATAAGGAAACCTTTATATCGGCAGGAGAAGGCGGATTTGTTTTAAATAGCGAGGGAATCGAATGTGAAAGCCTTGTTATTGAAAGCGATACCGAAATAATCTGGCTTGTTGATGTAACGGAAAAGGAAAGCTTTGAGCTTACAGTGAGCAGCGGCGATAAAACCGTAAAAATTATCGCAAGCGTAGCTCCGGACAAAGGAACGCTTGCTGTAACAGCAAGCTGCGATTGATATCGCAAAAAAACAAAAAATCATTT
This sequence comes from uncultured Oscillospiraceae bacterium, assembly GCA_964512935.1. Lineage (GTDB taxonomy): Bacteria > Bacillota > Clostridia > Oscillospirales > Ruminococcaceae > UMGS1668. The sequence continues at coordinate 1,620 of CAZEKU010000098.1, forward strand.
CTTGAAAGGAATAATTAAAAATGAAAAAAACACTTTCTATTGTTCTTGCACTTATGATGGTTCTTGCAATGCTTGTTTTTGCAGGCTGCAGCAAAGAGGAAAATAACGGCGGCGAAAACAGCGATGTTTCCACTCCCGCAATTGAATCCGCAGTTGACTTCTATACCGAAGTTTGGGCTGCATTCGGTTCCGACAAACAGTTCCCCTGCGCAGGTGGAGATGCTGACAATATGGCAGAAGCTCCCGCTCAGTTTGCAATCAACGATACCAACGCAGACACCTTTAAATACCTTCTCCATGTTACCGATGAGCTTTATGCAATGCTCGATGACGATGCTGCAACTCTTCAGCATATGATGAACACCAACACCTTCAGCTCCGCAGTTGCAAAACTTAAAGACCCCACCCTTGCTTCCGAATTTGCAGAAAGCTACAAAACCGCAATTCAGGCACAGCAGTGGATGTGCGGTTTCCCCGATAAAGTTGTTGTAATCTCCGTTGGCGATTATGTAGTAATGGCTTACGGTCAGGAGGACAACATCAATAACCTCGTTGCAGCTTGCACCGCTGTTGAGGCGCAGTCCACCGTACTTGTTGATGCTCCTGCATTTGTCGAGTAATTTTCAATAAAATTAACGGGGGCACGCTGAGCCGAGCCCCCTATATTTTTTGCCTTTTTATGGTAGAGAGGAAATTTTCTGCCGAATGAACTTTGTCTTAAGAAAGGAGAGGGTAATAAAAATGCTGTTTTCAAGCACACCGTTTTTATTCTGGTTTTTACCCTGTGTACTCGTCCTTTATTTAATTGCACCTCGCAAACTTAAAAATACCGTTTTACTCCTTTCAAGTTTGTTTTTCTATGGTTGGGGTGAACCGAGATATGTAATTTGGATGGTGCTTGCAATTATATCCGGATATGTGTTCGGATTGCTGATAGAGCGTTACGGAAACAGACCTAAAATAGCAAAGATTTTGCTTTTCCTTTCCGTATCAAGCAGCCTTGCAATGCTCGGATATTTTAAATATGTGGATTTCTTTATAGGAAACATAAATGCGGTAACGGGACTTTCAATACCTCTGCTCAAGGTAACACTTCCCATAGGAATAAGTTTCTATACTTTCCAGATACTCAGCTATACGGTTGATGTTTACCGCAAGGATGTTGCCGCACAGAAGAATATAATCGACCTTGCAGCATATGTTGCACTTTTTCCTCAGCTTATTGCAGGCCCTATTGTTCGTTATTCCGATGTTGCGGATCAGCTTAAAGGAAGAACTCATTCTGTTGAAAAAACCGCAATGGGTGTTCGCCGTTTTATAATAGGTCTCGGAAAGAAAATAATGATTGCAAATATTTTAGGCGAGCTTTGCGATGCGTTCCGTGCCTCGGATGATAAATCGGTACTTTTCTTTTGGCTTTATGCAATAGCATATTCGCTGCATATTTACTTTGACTTTTCGGGTTACAGTGATATGGCAATCGGTCTTGGCAAAATATTCGGATTCGATTTCCTTGAAAACTTCAACTATCCGTTTATTTCCGCAAGCGTTACCGAATTTTGGAGACGTTGGCATATGTCCCTCGGTTCATGGTTCCGTGACTATGTATACATTCCGCTCGGAGGCAACCGTGTAAGTGTTCCGAGACATCTCTTTAATATTTTTGTTGTTTGGATGCTTACGGGATTTTGGCATGGTGCCGCATGGAACTTTATTATATGGGGACTTTATTTTGCGATTCTCCTTATTGCAGAAAAACTTTGGCTCCTTAAATATCTTAAAAAGAGCCGTGTTTTAGGCCATATATATGTAATAATAATTGCACTCATAAGCTTTGTTATTTTCGATGCAGCTAATATGGGACAGGCATTTTCTTATATAGGCGCAATGTTCGGAGCGGGAGAATATCCTTTGATTTCCGCAGAATTCTCCTATTATTTGAGAAGCTATGCGGTGGTGCTCATAATAGCGCTTATCGGAGCAACTCCTATGCCTAAAAAACTTGCAATCAAATTCGGAAATACCAATATAGGCGAAAAGGTTATGACAATTGTGGAACCTCTCACCGTATGCGCATTGCTTTTGCTTTGCACAGCATATCTTGTAGACGGATCCTATAACCCATTCCTCTATTTCAGATTTTAAGGAGGAAACGCAATGAAGAAATATAAAAATTTAATTTCCATTTCAATAATCGGAATAGTTTTTGCGGTACTCACCTTAGCATCATGGTTTATTCCCGCAAAAGAGTTTTCTGACAGCGAAAGAAGAAAGCTTGAGCAGTTTCCGACCCTTTCAATCGAAACTATAATGAACGTAAGCTTTATGACAAAGTTCGAAAGCTTTACTCAGGATCAATTCCCTTTGCGTGACAGTTTCCGCACCCTTAAAGCATTTTCCGCATACTATCTTTTAGGTCAGCTTGACAACAACGATATATATATCGAAAATGGCTATGCGGCAAAGCTTGAATATCCGCTTGACGAAGATTCCGTAAATCATGCAGCCGAAAGATTTGAATATATCTATAAAAACTTCCTTGATGGAAAAAACACAAATGTATATCTTTCGATAGTTCCGGATAAAAGCTATTTCCTTGCAGAGAAAAACGGTTATTTGAGCATGGATTACGAAAAGCTTTTCGCTATAATGCAGGAAAAAATGAGCTTTGCGGATTATATCGACATAACAGGAACCCTTGATATAACCGATTATTATAAAACCGACACCCATTGGCGTCAGGAAAAGCTTGAGGAAACCGCAGCGGAGATTGCATCTCAAATGGGAATAACCCTTTCTGGAAAATACACAGTAAATACTCTCGATAATCCTTTTTACGGTGTATACTATGGACAGGCATCACTGCCTCTTCCGGCTGAGGAAATCTATTATCTTACAAACGATATTCTCGATAGCTGTATTGTTACAAACCATGAGAACGGAAGCGTAGGCAAAATTTACGATATGGATAAGGCCTTCGGAAAGGACCCATATGAAATGTTCCTTTCGGGTTCACTTTCTCTTATCACAATCGAAAATCCTAATGCCGAAACCGATCGTGAACTCATAATATTCAGAGATTCCTTCGGAAGCAGCATAGCACCTCTTTTTGCAGAGGCATATTCTAAAATCACACTTGTTGATACAAGATATCTCAGAGCGGATTACCTTGATCGCTTTATTGAGTTTAATGGTCAGGATGTGCTTTTCCTTTACAGCACACTTGTTCTTAATAACAGCGAAACCTTGACCTAATATAAAAAAGGCACAGCAGAAAATCTGCTGTGCCTTTTTTGATATAATAGCTTAATGTTACGATAAATTATTTGGACATATCCATTACATATTTTACTGCAGGGCAGGAACCATCGGAAAGTCCTTCAAAGGTTTTTTGAGCATCTTCCATGGAGATAACTGCGGCATATTTTTCAACATCAATCTTGCCTTCACCCATAAGCTTGATTACATTTTCAAATTCGGGAATTGTGAAGAAAAGGCTGCCATCAATATGCCATTCGCTGTTTACAAAGGTCATGGTTTCATATTGAGGAGCAGGGCCGTAGGCGATAAGTGCCTGATGACCGCCTACTTTAAGGCTGTGAAGTCCATTAGTTGCGGCAGTGCCGTTTCCGCTGCACTCAAGAGTTACATCAAAGCCAC
>CAZEKU010000099.1:0-5264 GCA_964512935.1 uncultured Oscillospiraceae bacterium
GAGAAATATCTACAGTTAAGCCATCTTTATCCAAACTATTTTGCCATGCACAGAACGTATTTTTATTTTAATAAATAAAACAATTATTTTCAAGAACTTCTTTATGCTTGTACACTGTATTAACATCAAAAACGAATACCGCTCCACGATTTGAGAAGAGAGATACTTTTTTGAAAATATCTTTTACCTCGTCCTCGTCAATTACATGGTTAAGGCTATCAAGAGCGCAAACGGTAGCGTCAATAGTACCAAAAAGATCGAGCTCATTCATTTCCTGACAGAGAAAGAGCACATTACTTTCAAGAAGTTCTTTTTTCTCCATTGCAACGGAAAGCATTTCATATGAGTTGTCTACGGCAACGATATCATATCCGAAAGGTTCAAGCTCAAAGCTTAAAGAACCTGTTCCACAGGCTAAATCAAGCATTAAACGAGCATCAGGATTATATTTTTGGATTACTGTATCAAAATATCTTGCCCTTGCAGGGTAATCAACATTCGATGTGAATTTATCATAGAATCTTGCAAAATCACCGTAATCGCTCATTTTTTCTCCTCAAGGCGGTTAAATACAAGCACATATCCTCCGCAGGAATCATAATCCTCCGAAAGTGAGCGGTTAACACGACTTATTGTTGCAGTGGAAGCACCGGTTTCTTCAACGATGTCACTGTAAACTCTTTTATCAACCAGCATTTTTGCTACATGAAAACGCTGTGAAAGTGTTTTCAGTTCCGGAACAGTGCAAAGATCACGGAAAAAACTATAGCATTCTTCCGTATTTTCAAGGGTAAGAATAGCTTCAAACAGTTCATCAAGACTTTCATCTTTTAGACGATTGTTCATAAAAAATACTCCTTCACACTTTAATAAGCTGAACATTTCAGCTTATTAAGTTTAACACTTTAGCATACGAAAATCAATAACTAAATGTAAATATTATTATAATAATTTTAAATTAAATACAATATTAAAGGAACATTCATTTTTTTGATATACAAACAAATGTTTTTGTGGTAAAATATCGGTATAGAGTAACTCTTTTTTGCGTATGAATTAAAATACGAAAGGGGAGTGCTTATTTTTGAAATATATTCTGATCAAAGCTTTTTTGATGATATTTTGTGCATTTTTAATTATTGCTGCACCGTTTTTTTATTTTCCTCAAAACGAAATCCTTCCTGTAATGTCTTCAAATATTGTTGAACGGGAAGTTATACTTCTTGATGCAGGACATGGTGGTGAAGACGGTGGTGCTATTGGTGTCGGAGGAATACTTGAAAAGGATATAAATCTAAGTATAACGCTAAAAACAGCCGCATTTTTAAATTTTTTTGGTTATAATACAGAACTCACACGTGAAAGTGATATAATGACCTGTGATGAGGGTCTGAAAAATCAACGAGATCGCAAGGTGTCGGATATAAAAAATCGCCTTGAGCAAATTGAAAATTCCATGTGCATCTGCGCAATTTCGATTCACCAAAATTTTTTCGGCGGAGATGCTCACGGTGCTCAAATTTTTTACAGCGGAAATAATCCCGAAAGCAAAATTCTTGCTCAAAGTATTCAAAGCGGTATCGTATCAATGCTCCAAAAAGAAAATAAACGTGTTATAAAAGAAAGTACGAAAGACATTTATATTCTTTACCATGCAAAAAAGCCCGCTGTTCTTGTTGAATGTGGGTTTATTTCAAACAGCGGCGATGCTGCATTACTTAGTAATGAAGAATATCAAAATAAAATGGCATTCGCTATTGCATTATCATCAGTAAAATATCTTACCGAAGGGGAAGTTATTGAATAATGGAAAAATTCAAAAAGATTTTCGTATGTTCCGAATGTGGATATGAAACAGCTAAATGGATGGGAAAATGTCCCGAATGTGGAGAGTGGAATACTTTTATCGAGGATGTTCGAGCCGAAGAAGGTAATTCAAAACAAAAAACTGCGGGACTTATTATCGGAGATACCGAAAGTGATCAAATTTCAAGCATAGCCGATGTCGATGCCTGTGATGAATTTAGGTATGTTACAGGAATTGACGAACTCGATAGAGTTTTAGGCGGCGGTATTGTTAAGGGATCGGTAATCCTTTTAGGGGGTGATCCCGGTATCGGAAAATCTACAATGCTTTTGCAAATTTGCGAAAGACTTTGTGATAAAATGAAAATACTTTATGTATCCGGAGAAGAAAGTAAATCTCAGCTGAAACTTAGAGCTAAGCGCATCGGAGTTAACAGTAAAAATTTACTTGTTGCACCATATACAGATATAGGTCAGATAGTTAATGCTATAAGCTCGGAAAAACCTGATATGGTGATGGTGGATTCAATACAAACCATGAGTTTTTCGGGTATTTCATCGTCAAGCGGAAGCATTACTCAGGTAAAAGAATGTACATCTATTCTTACTAAAATTGCAAAGAAAGCAGATATTCCTGTTATAATCGTAGGACATGTAAATAAAGATGGAGCTATTGCCGGACCTAAAGTTATGGAACATATTGTAGACACTGTTCTCCATTTTGAAGGTGAACGCACAATGAGTTATCGCATACTCCGTTCAATAAAAAACCGTTTTGGATCAACAAACGAAATCGGAATCTTTGAAATGAATGAAAACGGCTTACACGAGGTCGAAAATCCCTCTGCAGTGCTCCTTTCGGAACGCCCAACAATTGTATCGGGAACCTGCGTAAGCTGCGTTATAGAGGGCACAAGGCCTATTTTTGCAGAAGTTCAAGCTCTTGTTTCCAAAACCGGATTTGGTGTTCCTCGAAGAACTTCCACAGGCTTTGATTTCAACAGAACAGCACTGCTTATAGCCGTGCTCGAAAAAAGAGCCGGATATTATTTCGGAAGCATGGATACATATATAAATGTAATAGGTGGCATTAAACTGGACGAGCCGTCTGCAGATCTTCCGGTTGCAATAGCGCTTATATCAAGTCTTACTGATACAGTAGTTGACAGCAGTGTCGTTGCGTTTGGAGAGATAGGCTTAGGCGGAGAGCTCAGAAGTGTTTCAAATGTTGAAAGCCGAATAAAGGAAGCTGAAAAGCTTGGATTTACAGAAGTAATTCTTCCTATGCAATGTGTAAAAAAACTCCACACAAGTGATTATAAAATAAAGCTTACAGGTGTTTCAAGCGTAGGGGAGGCATTTAATGCCATTCGAAAAAAAGAAGGTAAGAACGAATGAATTATATTGAAAAACCAAATTTCCCAACGGGTGAAGTAACAGTTACAGCCGTTTCTTCTGAGGCTGAAGATATTATTTCTGCACTTGAATCTGCTAAAATTGCTGTTGTTCCAATTGAACCTAATCAAAATTTGCCAAGTGGAATAGCTTCGCATGCTGATTTACAGTTACTTCATTTAGGCGGTAATACCGTGCTCACGGCATCGTGCTCAAAAAAGAGTACCGATATGCTCACGATGATGGGATTCAATATTGAGAATACTGAAAATGAATTGGATTTTTCATATCCGAACGATTGTCTTATAAATGTTCAGATAATAGGCCAAAATATCATCGCAAATCCCGATGTTATTGATAAAAACATTTTAGAATTTGCCGAAAAGAATAACTATAATATAATTGCCGTAAAACAAGGATATTCAAAATGTTCGGTGCTCGCAGTTTGTGATGATGCAGTAATAACTGCGGATCCTGGGATTGCAAAAATATTAGAAAGCAAAGAAATCGAAGTTTTAAAAATAAAAGAAGGTGGAATATACCTTAGGGGATACGATACCGGATTTATCGGTGGTTGCGGTGGTATGGTAGAAGAAAAAATCCTCGGAACTTCGGGAAGTTTAAAATCCATATCCGATTATGAAAATATAAAAGATTTTTTGCGCAATAGAAATATTTATGCAGAAAATTTAGGTGGAAAGACATTGCGTGATATTGGTGGAATTTTACCGCTTTGTGAAGAATAAGGTGTATCAATTATCACAAAGAATAGGGCTAAGGCCCTATTCTTAAAAAATATCCAACTTCGCTAAATAGAAATTTAGCTAATTTGAGGGAAGGAAAAAGGTGTTTTCTTTGAATAAAGATAACTTAAACGACTGCCCGGAGTTTCTTAAAGAATTTCTTTTCTATATGGAAACAATCAAAGGTCGTTCATCAAAAACCGTTGATGCGTATTACATAGATTTAAGATCATTTATAAGATTTCTAATGATTAAGAATGGTTTAGTCGAGGATTCTACCGACTATAAAGATATAAAGATTTGTGATGCAAGCTTTGATCTTATAAAAAATGCTACAAAAACAGATGCAATGTATTTTTTATCTGAATTTCAGCGCAATCATGATAATAAGGCCAAAGCACGTTCAAGAAAAGTATCGGCCATAAGATCTTTTTATAAGTATCTGACTGTTTCCAGTGGTAAAATAGCAGAAAACCCGATGTTGAATCTTGAAACTCCGAAACTAAAAAAATCTTTACCTAAATATCTAACATTGGAGCAAGCTTTAGAATTATTGACTCATGTAGAAACTAATTTTACCGAACGAGATTTCTGTATACTAACATTATTTTTAAACTGTGGTATGCGTGTATCCGAACTTTGCTGAATCAATCTTCAGGATATTAGCGATAATAAGCTAAAACTTTTAGGTAAAGGAAATAAAGAGCGAATCGTTTATTTAAATAATTCATGTATATCGGCAATTGAAAATTACCTTAAAGTACTGAATAGTGGCGAAAAAATCAAAAGAGTTGATAAAGATGCTCTTTTTCTGAACCGTTATGGCAACAGAATCAGCACAAGAGGCGTGGAACTTATCGTGGAACAATGCTTGCAGAAGTCGGGACTTGCAGGCATGGGAATTTCGCCGCATAAACTGAGACATACGGCAGCTACATTGCTTTATCAAGATGCAGGTGTTGATATTCGTGTTTTAAAGGAACTTTTAGGTCACGAAAGCTTGGCTACAACAGAAATTTATACGCATATAAACAATAAACAAATTGAGGATGCTTCAAATAAATCTCCGCTTAAAAATGTAAAGCAGCCTAAAAGCAAATCTAAAGAATCGACTGAATAAATTTATAAAAATAGGCAGAAAACAATGAAATTATCACAAAAATAGCTGTAAAAGCTATAAACTTTACACATAGTTTTTTGGCTTTATAATCGCATTTTTCGCCATTCACACTTGATATTGAGTTTATCAGCTTTTGTGAAGCGAAAATTGAATTTTCCGACATAATTAAAAGCATAAAATCCAAAAACAGCGTTGAAGTG
>CAZEKU010000100.1:0-5224 GCA_964512935.1 uncultured Oscillospiraceae bacterium
CCAAAACTTCTCCGCCATTTATAACTATCCATCCGTTAGAATCAATTCCGTCACCTTCGGTTCCGGTTCCTCCGACAATTGTGAGTTTTCCACCGTTTATCGTTGTTACGGAAATTCCGTCCGCATTTGTATTGATACCGTCGTCTTTTGAATTTATGTTTATGATTCCACCGTTAATTGTAAGGTGCATTTCGCTGTCGATGCCCTCGTTTTCTGCATTTACATTGAGCACACCGCTGTTTTCTTCTTCGCCGTTGATATTCATTGACATTTTCGAATAGAACGCACCGTCATATTTATGGAGTTTCTTTTCTTCGGAATTATCCTTATAGATCTTTGCGACATTTGCACCGTTTATATTGCTTACGCTTTCGTCCGCAATTATAACATTTGCTCCTGCCTCTGTTGTATCAACCTCTGCGGTAGGCTCTGCCTCAAGGGTTTCGCACTCATATACATTATAAAAAATTACTGCAGGTGCAATTTCACAGTTTATATCCACACCGCCTAAAATAAGGGTTACCTTTGCATTCGGGTCATTTTCAGCCTCATCACCGAGATCTACTGCAAGCTGTCCTTTAAGCTCACCTCTGATGAAATACTCACCGGGTTTTGTGATAGTTACAAGAGTATGCTCTGCAGCCTCCTCCTCGGTATGTTTATCACTTTCGGTGCCGTTTCCGTATTTATTTCCGCTTTGATAATTATCCATATTATGATAATAGATAATTTCTCCGCCTACTGTTACACAGTCACTTTCTTCCGGATTCTTTCCGTCAACGGTGATTTTTTCTTTCGAAAGTACTATTTCCACCGCATTTTCATATTTATCGGCGGAAACCTCTTTTCGCTCATCACTTTCATAAGGTTCCTCATCCGTAGAGATGTTTTCTCCGTTAGATACGGAATCTTCCGGATTTTGTTCGGGTTCATCGCTACAGGCTGCAAATGCTAAAACAAGCATTACTGCCAAAAGCAAAAATAAAAATCTTTTCATATTATCGTCTCCTTTCGTTGTGTATCACCGCTTTCAGTATAGTATATTTTGATTTTTTTCGTTTTAACAAAATGTAAACAAACTCCTAATTTTTAATATACTGTTTGTTAGATTTATTTGTACAAACAAAATACACAGGCAATAAAAAAGGGTCGGAAATTATTCCGACCCCTTTTTAATAAACAATAATACCTTATTTCAATATTTTAAGCGCACCTGTCGGGCAGGATTTTGCACATTTTTGACATTCTCGGCAAAAATCCAAAATTTCTTCCGAATTAAATTCGGGATTTACAAATGTATTAAATCCTCTTCCGACTAAACCGAGAACACCTTTTTTGACTTCTTCGTTGCAGACCCTTACGCAAATTCCGCAGAGCATACATTTTCCGCTGTCCCGCTCTATTGAAACAAGTTTTCTTTCAAGAAAGTTCTTATGCTTTTCACCGCAAAACCTGTTCGGAGAAACAGGTTCTTCGTTTGCATATTTTATCAGCCTGCAATTTTCAAAATCATGACATCCACATTCAAGACAGCGTTTTGCCTCGTTTTTAGCCTGTTCCTCTGTAAGTCCGAGTGCCACCTCGTCAAAGCATTTTTTTCTTTTCTCCGGTGACATAACCGCCATTTTCGCTCTTTCAAGCTTTTCGATTTTATCAATCTCACTTTTTTCAAGTTCCTTTTCGGAATAAAACGGTTTTCGGTATTCAAAAGGTCTTTCATTAAGATAGGCATCTATGCTTTCCGCCGCAAGATTTGCCTTAGCTATTGCATTTATTGCTATTGATGCGCCCTCATTCACCGCATCACCTGCTGCAAAAACACCCTTGATATTTGTCATCATACTGTTTTCTTTTACAAAAACCGTTCCCTTTTCGGTAAGCTCTATTCCGTCAAAGCCCTTCGTTTCACATTTTTGACCTATTGCGGAGATTACTGTATCAACTTCGATAGTTTCAAAACTTCCTTCAATCGGGACAGGTTTTCTTCGTCCGGAAGAATCCTTTTCACCGAGCTCCATTTTTTGGAGTTTTATGGCTTTTACCCTGCCGTTTTCTCCTATAATTTCAGTCGGTGCTGTGAGGAATTTGAATTCCACGCCTTCCTCCATTGCTTCCTTAATTTCAATATCCTCCGCAGGTGCTTCGTCCCTTGTTCTGCGATAGATAACATAAACCTTTTCCGCATTGCATCTTACTGCACTTCGACAGGCATCCATTGCGGTATTTCCGCCGCCGATTATTGCAACACTTTTTCCTATATTGATTTTTTCACCGCTGTTCAAGGTTGAAAGGAAGTTTATACCTCCGATTACTCCGCTGAGATTCTCGCCCTCACAGCCTATTTTGCTTGAGCACCAAGCACCTATTGCTATGAGCACCGCATCGGAATTTGATTTTATTTCATCAAAGGAAATATCCTCTCCTATTTTAACATTATTTTTAAAGGTGATTCCGAGTCTTTTAAGCTCGTTTATTTCATTTGAAAGAACCTTTTTCGGCAGACGGTATTCCGGTATTCCGTAGCGGAGCATTCCGCCCATTTCGGGCATTGCATCATAAATAGTTACACTATGCCCCTTGAGCCTTAAATAATATGCTGCAGAAAGACCCGCAGGGCCTCCTCCTATAACCGATACCGTTTTTCCGGTGTTTGATTTCAAAAGCACCTTATACGGTTTTTCGGATTTCATATCCATATCCGCTGCAAATGCCTTTAGATACGCTATTGAAACAGGCTCATCAACAGATTTTCTGCGGCAGCTTTTTTCACAGGGATGAGGACAGATTCTTCCTATTGATGCAGGAAAAGGGATTTTCTCTTTTATTATTCTTACCGCCTCGGTATAGTTTCCAAGAGAAATTTGTTTTAGGTATCCCTGAACATCCGTGCTCGCAGGGCAATTTAATGAGCACGGGCCTTTGCAATTTCCCGTGTGGTCGCTCATAATAAGCTCTATCGCTGTTTTGCGTGCTCGTTTTACTCTTGAGGTTTCGGTATTTATTACCATTCCATCCTCAACTTTTGTTGCACAGGCTCTAAAAAGCTTTCCTTTTCCTTCAATTTCAACAAGACATAAACCGCAGCCTCCATATGCCTCTAAACCTTTTTTATGGCAGAGATTCGGTATTTCAATACCGTTTTTTGCGGCGACATCGAGTACGGTTTCTCCTGTTTCGCAATATATTTCCCTTTGATTTAAGGTTATTTTTACCTTTTCCATGTCGTCGCCTCCTTATTTCGATGAAATTGCATTAAATGGACAGATTTTTTCACATTGTCCGCAGCGGATACAAATTTCATCGTTGATAATATGAGCCTTTTTAGGCTCGCCCGAAATTGCTTTTATCGGACATTTTTTTGCACAAGCTGTACAGCCTCGGCATTTTTCGCCGTCTATTTCATATTTGAGCATGGCTGAGCATTCCTTTGCAGGACAGCGGTGCTCAAATATATGTGCATTGTATTCCTCTCTGAAATATTTCAAGGTCGTGAGCACGGGATTGGGTGCTGTTTGTCCGAGTCCGCAAAGCGCACCGTCTTTTATTGTTTCACAAAGCTCCTCTAAAAGCTCTAAATCACCGGCTCTGCCTTTTTTATTGACTATTCTGCTCAATATCTCCTGCATACGCTTAGTTCCGATTCTGCAATGCACACATTTTCCGCAGGATTCGTTAGCGGTAAAATCCAAAAAGAATTTTGCCATTCCTACCATGCAGGTATCCTCATCCATAACTACCATTCCGCCGGAGCCCATTATTGCACCCGTTTTTGCAAGAGCCTCATATTCTATTTTTGTATCGAGCATTTCTTTCGGGATACATCCTCCGGAGGGGCCTCCGAGCTGCACAGCTTTTATCTCCTTGCCGTCACGGATTCCTCCCCCTATATCGAAAACGACCTCGTTCAAGGTTTTTCCCATAGGCACTTCCACAAGTCCGCCTTTTTTGATTTTTCCCGTAAGGGCAAAAACCTTTGTTCCCTTGCTGTTTTCGGTACCTATCTCCGCAAATTTTGCACCACCGTTATTTATAATCCACGCAACATTTGCAAAGGTTTCCACATTATTTATGTTTGAAGGTTCATTTGAAAAACCTTTTTGTGCGGGAAATGGCGGTTTAAGCTTAGGCATGCCTCTTTTTCCCTCAAGAGAGGCAATTAGTGCGGTTTCTTCTCCGCAAACAAATGCTCCCGCTCCTGCCATTATTCTCATATCGCAGGAAAAATTTGTTCCCATTATATTTTTTCCGAGCAGATTTTCCTTTCGGGCATCGTTTACCGCTTTTTCAAAATGTTTTATTGCAAGAGGATATTCCGCTCTTACATATACCATCATTTCTTCCGCTCCTATTACGTAAGCAGCTATGAGCATACCTTCAATAAGGCTATGAGGGTCGGATTCTATAAGAGCACGATCCATAAAGGCACCCGGGTCGCCCTCATCGGCATTGCATATGAGATATTTTTTGCCTTTTGTTTCACTTTGCCTTGCGGCATTCCATTTAAACCATGTAGGAAAACCCGCTCCGCCTCTGCCTGCAAGCTTTGATATTCTTATTTCATCTATTACATCATCGGTGCTCATTGTTTTGAGCACCTTTTCAAGAGCTTTATAACCACCGTGCTCACGGTAATCATCAATGGATTTCGGGTCAACTTTTCCGCAGTTTCTGAGAACAATCCTTGTCTGTTTAAGAAGAAATTCTTCGTCTTCCGAAGATATTTCCATTTTGCAAAGTTTTGAAAGCTCACCTGTTCTTACAGCCTCGACAATACATTCTGCATTGTTTTCGGAAACTTTTACAAGCCTTTTTAAAAGCTTTTTTCCATCATATATATCCACAATAGGTTCAAGAAAACACATTCCGATGCAGCCTGTGCTTTTAAGGAGCTTTTTTTCATCATCTTTCAAAAACGCATCTATTGCCGTATGTACCTTAGCAGCTCCTGCAGCTATTCCGCAGGAGCCTTCTCCTATAACAATATGCATCAGTTTTTCTCCCTTTTTCTTATATCTTTAAGGATTGCAACCGCTTTTTCGGGCGTAAGACTTCCGTAGGTTTCACCGTTTATCATAATTACCGGTGCAAGCGAACAGCATCCGAGGCAGGCTACGCTTTCGAAGGTAAAAAGTCCGTCGTCGGTTGTTTCACCGCTTTCTATTTGAAGATATTCCTTAATTGCTGCCGCTACCCTTTCACTTCCGTTAACATGGCAGGCTGTTCC
>CAZEKU010000101.1:0-5221 GCA_964512935.1 uncultured Oscillospiraceae bacterium
GGAAAAAAAGTCCCGCTTTATCGGTTATATCGCACCTGTTTCCACCGAAAGCGAGGCTATTGATTTCATAAACGAAATACGCTCAAAGCACCGTGACGCTACGCATAATGTCTACGCCTATTCACTTCGCGAGGGTCAAATCAAGCGTGCATCCGATGACGGTGAGCCTCAGGGTACGGGCGGTGTTCCTATGCTCAATGTTCTAAACGGAAACGAACTTTGCGATGTTTGCTGCGTTGTAACACGCTATTTCGGCGGAACGCTTTTAGGCGTAGGCGGTCTTGTTCGCGCCTATACCGAGGGCGCTAAAATAGCTGTTGCAGCAGGCGGTATAAAAACCGTTGCCGAAAGTGCAGATATAATGCTCTGCTGTGATTACAATCTTTACGGTAAATTGGAGCATTATATAAATGAGCACCGGATTTTTGTTGTGGGAACAGATTTCGGTGCAAATGTATCTCTTACGGTGCGCCTTAAAATCGAAGATGTGCCATCTTTTGAGCACGACATCACCGAGCTTACCTGTGCAAAGGTGAAACCCGAAATTATCTGTCGAGGCTGGAACGAGCTTTGAGCAGATTTATATAAAATCGTCCGAAAGGAGCTTTTTTATGAAACTTATGATTGCTTCCGACATACATGGAAGTGCATATTATTGCAGCGAGCTGCTCAAGGCTTTCGAAAATGAGCACGCAGACAAAATTCTGCTGCTCGGAGATATTCTTTATCATGGCCCCCGCAATGATCTTCCTAAAGATTATGCTCCAAAAAAGGTCATTGCCATGCTCAACCCCATAAAGGAATACATAATTTGTGTTCGTGGAAACTGTGATACCGAGGTTGATCAAATGGTACTCGATTTTCCCGTGCTCAACGAGCAAATTTTCCTCTGCATTGATGATATTGAGATGCTCGCAGTTCATGGGCATAAGCCCTTCCCTCCCGTAAAAGAGGGCAGCGTTATTCTTTCCGGACATACACATATTCCGAAGCTTGAAAAAACAGACGGTGTTTTATATATGAACCCCGGCTCCGTTTCAATTCCAAAAGAAAACAGTCATCATGGATATATGATTTTTGAAAACGGCGAATTTATCTGGAAAGATTTTGACGGTAATGTAAAAAATAGATATTCTTTTAACTAAAAAAAACGCACCTTAAAATAATTTTAAGGTGCGTTTTTTATATTTTAACTATTTCTCCCCTTTGACCGCAAAGACCTGCGGCATTTGCCTCATCAGTATCTATATGCATTGCAAGGGACGAGGTTTCGGTAACTCTGACAAGAACATCTCCAAAAATTGCGGATCTATCCGGAGAATCTATTTTTACGCTTACAATATCCTTATCCTTAACACCGAAATTTTCCGCATCCTTTGGGAGCATATGTATATGGCGTTTTGCGATTATAACTCCTTCGGAAAGCTGAACTTCACCGCAAGGGCCTATGAGTTTACAAGGCTCGGAATCTTTAAGGTCGCCGCTTTCACGAATAGGAGGGTTGAGTCCTATTGAGCGTGCATCCGTAAGAGAAATTTCCACCTGAGTTTGTTTCCTTACAGGGCCTAAAACCGTAACTCCCGAAAGAGTTTTTTTAGGACCTACTACATCAACCCTATCGAATGTTGCAAACTGTCCCGGCTGAGAAAGTTCCTTTCTGAATTTAAGCTCATATCCCTCTCCGAAAAGCTTTTTCAAATCCGTTTCGGAAAGATGCACATGGCGTGCAGAAGTTTCAACGATAAATGTTTTTTCCATATTTTCCTCCGAAATCAAAATCAAAAGCTCAGCTTGTTTTATACATACTCGGATAAGCAGGTTCAAGGGCTGTTCCGTATGTATAATCCTCATAAAGCGTTGCTAAAATATTTTTCAGCATCTCAAAGGAGCGTTTACTTCCTATGCTTATAGCATCAATATCCGCATTGTAAATCATATCGCCTTTGACAGCGGATTTTTTCTTATAAAGATCGCTCATTTCAAGGTCGATTATATGGATATCGCTGTTTACAAAAAGCACCTCCGGGTCAAATTCTTTCCAATTATCAGCCGGATATGTATAATTGCTATATGCTTCTGCCGCATTTTTTATTCCCGCTGCGGAAATAATTTCCTGCATAAGGCTGTCGCCCGTTACCATTATATAGTCAAGCGCCCTAATAAATGCAGCTGTTTTCTGTTCGCCTTTATACGAAAGCGCCTCTAAAGCGCTGTTATATTCGTTTACATAGTTTTCACCGAAGGATACTCCGTCAACTTTTCCTTTAAAGAAAATTGCAAGTTCTTTATAAAGCGCCCTTAATTCATCAAGATTTTCGGGCATTTCAATTGTAATCACCTTAATATTCATCTGCTGAAGTTCTATAAGAACATTTTCTTCATAGCCTGAAAAGCTGATTATATATTCCGGAGCAGCCTCTTTTATTGCATCAATATTCGGGATGCGCACCGAACCCATATTAGGATATGCAGATGCACCGCCGAATCCGCAGTTGTCCGAAAGTGCACAGATTTTTTCCATAAGTCCCATATCATAAAGATATTCCGCAAGTGAGGGCGATGCTACAGCAACCTTTTCGGGTGCTTTTGAAAGCTCTATTTCAAAAACAGTTACAGGCCAATTAGGGTCAAGGGGTTCAATTTTTTCCGGAACATCTATCGGCTCCTCAGGTTCTTCGTTATTTATAATATCGCAACCTGACAGCGCAAAAATTAAGAGTACCGAAATAAATATTAAAAACAATCTGATTTTTTTCAAAACACAAACCTCCATAAAGGGCAAAATTCGATCTGCTTTAATATTATAATAAACAGGGCTCTTTGTCAATTTTTCGGAAGATTTTTTAATAAAGGGAATAAAAGAATATTGATTTACTAAGTATTATGATATAAACTATATTTTGTAAAAGTTCACCTTCTAAGGAGGATGTTGAAATGTTTCCTATAAGTATGATTAGCGGAGACCCTGTTTGGAATTCTCTTCCCGCCGCAAAAATAATAGATTATCCGCTTGAAAAAGCCGATTATAAGCCCTATGCTCAGGCAAGGCTTTGTATTTCAAATGACGACCTTCACATTCAGCTTCTTTCATTCGAGGTTTCTCCCGAGGAAAAAAGTATTGTTGCAGCAGCTATAGCACCCTTTTCCGATGATGACTGCGGAAAACGCTATTTTTGGTTTTCCACAAACCGCAGCGGCAATTTTATGTGTAAATTTATTGATGAAACAAACGGTACCGAAACGGATATTTCAAAAAATATTTCTGTGAGAATATACACCGGTGAAGATGAGCAGGGCGTTTATTGGTGCAGTAATTTTACCCTTGCCCTTTCCGTAATAGAGCGTTTCTTTGATAAAAGCTATCTTGTTCCCGGTCATAAAATGAAGGGCAATTTCTATAAACTCTGCGACGGAGTCCGTCCGCACTACGGAAGTTTTTATCACACCGATTTTACTGCAACAAATCCTTTAAGCAGTCTTTATTTCGGTGATTTTGAACTTACACTTTTCTGATTGGAGGAAAATATGCCGAGATTTTTTGTTGAAAATATTGAAAATGATATAATTGTAATAAACGGTGAGGATGCACGCCATATTGCACTTTCGCTGCGTATGAAAACAGGCGAACACCTTGTTCTTTGCGACGGAAAAGGTCTTGAGGCAGATGCCGTTATAGGCGAAGCCTTTCCCGAAAGCGTTACCCTTAAAATTTTAGAACGAAGGGTTTCTTTAGCAGAGCCCGAAACAAATGTGATACTTTATCAGGCACTTCCGAAATTTGACAAATTGGAATACATAGTTCAAAAATCCGTTGAGCTTGGTGTTTCAAAAATCGTTCCGTTTTTAAGCTCAAGATGTATTTCCCGTCCTGATGAAAAAACAATGAAGAAAAAGCTTGAGCGACTTCGCAAAATTTCCGATGAGGCTGCAAAGCAAAGCGGTCGAGGAAAGCTCCCCGAAGTCGGTGAGCTTTTAAGCTTTAAAAACGCTGTGCTCGAAATGGCAAAGGCGGAAACACCTATTTTGTTTTTTGAGCACGCAGAATATCCTCTTAGACAGATAATGGAACAGCATAGCGGAAAAACCATTGCGATAATGGTCGGTTCCGAGGGCGGTTTTTCCGATGATGAAGCCGCTTTTGCTGTTGAGCAGGGAGTTTTCTCCGCATCTCTCGGACCCCGTATACTTCGCTGTGAAACCGCACCGGTAGCGGCTCTTTCCGCAATTATGTATGCTACCGGAGAAATGGAGTTAAAATGAATTTCAGAAAATCCTTTTCAGTTATGCTCATTGCCCTTTTGCTTTTGAGCACAGGATGCTCAAAAACAGAAGACGAAATTCCATCCGAAAGCAACGCTTCGCTTTCCCGTCCTTCAATTGCAATCTCCTCCGAAAGTTCTTCCGAATCAGCTCCCGAAAGTTCTTCGGAAAATTCATCCGAAAGTTCTTCCCTAAGCTCTTCCCTAAGCTCTTCCGAAATTTCATCCGAAACATCCTCCGAAGTTTCGTCTGAAACACCCTCAGAGGAAAACGGCAAAAAATATTCCGAGCTTATTTTGGTAAATCCGAATAATTATATTCCCGATGATTATACCGTTGAGCTTGAAACGGTTCAGGGTAAATATAAGATGGATATAAAGGCTGCGGAAAGTGCTAAAGCACTTCTTTCCGCTGCAAAAAGCGCAGGCTTTGATATGGCTCTTTGCTCTGCTTACAGAACCGTCGAAAAATCCCGTGAGCTTTATAACCGCAAGGTAAATGAATTTTTATCCGCAGGATATTCCGAAGATATTGCTAAAAAAGAGGCTGCAAAATGGGTTGCACCTCCCGGAACAAGCGAACATCACACAGGTCTTGCAATGGACCTTGTTTCATCGGATTATTGGGGATATTATTCCGACCTTGAACATGCCTATGAGAATTTTGACTCTTTTAAATGGATGTATGAGCACTGCGCCGAATACGGTTTTATTCTTCGCTATCCGAAGGATAAACAGGATATAACTGGAATAACTTATGAGCCTTGGCATTATCGCTATGTTGGAAAAGATGCCGCAAAATATATTATGGAAAACGGCCTTTGCCTTGAAGAATATCTTGAAATCATTAAATAAAATGATAAAACAAAACAGCCCGAACATTGTTCGGGCTGTTTTTTAATTCGGTGAATTGGGCGCTTCACCTTTCTTGTTATCAGCAATATGTCTCCATAGGATAGGTG
>CAZEKU010000102.1:0-5032 GCA_964512935.1 uncultured Oscillospiraceae bacterium
AATGGAAATGCCGGATCTGTTTTTCTGTCATAGCAATAATGTTGAAGAATTGGGTTCGGATAATCTGCTCAATTGGAAGGATATTTTTACCGAGGAAGAACTTGAAAATTATGTTCCCGAATTTTTAGAGGATGGTATTGTTGATGATAAACTTTCAGTTTTCCCAATATCAAAATCAACACATCTGCTCTTTATTGCAGGAACACAGTTCGATCGTTTTTCAGAAGCTACAGGTGTAACCTATGATAACCTTTCTACATGGGATGGATTTTTTGATGCTGCCGAAAAATATTATGAATATTCCGGAGGAAAGCCTTTTTGCGCTTTAGATTTTCCGATTCGTGCAATAGAACTTAATGCAATGGAAAAAGGCGGCAGCGATTTTTATACAAATGAAGGCTGGTATGATTTTGAAAATGAAAGTTTGAAATCATCATGGATGGAATTTGCAGAGGCTATAGCCAAAGGACATATTGTTGTTTCGGATCTTTATTCCAATACTCAGGTAATGACGGGTGAGGTTATGGCAGGTCTCGGTTCATCTGCGTCTATTCTTTATTATAATGATACTGTAACTTATCCCGACAATACCTCCGAACCTATGAATTTGCAGATTTTGCCACCTCCTACAGCTGAGAATAGCAATTTACTTGTTACACAGGCGGGAGTAGGTCTTTGCGCATTAAAAACTACCGATCAAAAGGCTGAAGCTGCAACAATATTTGCTCGTTGGTTAACAGAAGCGGACCGCAATCTTGAGTTCTGCGTAGAAACAGGTTATATGCCCGTTAATAAGGAATCATTTAATAAGATAGGCGATTATGAATATAAATCAGATGCCTATAAAAATTTGTATAATGCAATAAACGAAGTGAATAAAACAGCTGTCGCTGTCCGTGAACCGTCTTTCGCCGGATACTATAATAAGATATATTCTCTCTATGATTCATTGCGTGAAATGCAAAAGATTATGCCGGAACGTTATATTAACGGCGAAAATGCGGAAACTTTGTCTAATGAGCTTTGGGAGCTGTTTAAAAATATTAAATAAAACGGTGATTATTTATGAAACTGCCTAATATATCAAACCAAAAGCAAACCTTAAAAAGAAAGCTTTTTGGTTATATGTGTGTTTTGGTGACACTTTTATGCTTATTATTACTTATCGGATTGTTTTTAATAGGCAGTTTCACCGGTACAAAACAGCGTATATACGAAACACTTAAATTTCAAACTGAAATATTTGAACGGCAAATTGATACATATTATGATGGACTTGCGGTAATGAGTCTTCAGCTTTCATACAATATTACCGAGATATTGGAGAATTATCTTGCTGAAAATAAAATTGATTTTGAAGAGCTCAATGATTCTGAAGTACATATTGAAAATTTGCAGGAGAATTTAATCGATACTGTGCGGCATAAACTTTGGGAGGCTGATTGTACAGGTGTATTCCTTATGCTTGATGTGCAGGTTAATTCTAAAATAGAGAATGCCGATACATCTCGTACCGGAATTTATCTGCAACGCAATAGCTTAGATAACAATGATACTCGAGTTTTGCTTTACAGGGGACTTTCCAAAATAGGAAAAGAACATAACTGTATGCCGCACCGTAAATGGCGTTTGGAATTCAGTACAGATCTATTTCCGAATTATGATGAACTAAAATCAGAAGCTAAATTCCCTCTAAATCAAAATTACCGTGTTACAGATGTAGTACTTCTTCCGGGTACAGATCAACATGTAATGTTGATGACAATTCCGATTTTATCAGAAGAAGGAGAATTTTATGGAATTTGCGGTTTTGAGTTAAATGAAGGATATTTTAAGCAGATTTTTGCACAGCCATCGGAATTAGATCATGCAGTTTTCTGCATTTCAAAAAGCAGTAACGGAGTTGATATATCGGAATCAACAACGCTCAGTGCAGGTGTTTTGAATGCTTACTATTTAGAACCGAGAGGAACATTTACAGTTAATCCATTCGGAAATGGTCTTACTGAATATAAAAGTGAAAGTGAAGCATATATAGGTATTGTAAAAGATATAGAGTTATGTCCTAACGAATGTAAATCCGCTGTTATAGTTCTTATACCGAAACAAGACTATGAGCATATGCTTTCGGATGATATGTTGCGTGTAGTATTTCTTATTATTGCTTTTTCATTTGCAGCAATAGGGCTTTCAATGTTCTTTGCAAGACAATATTTGAGACCTTTAAAAAATGCGATTGATAATATCCGTAATAAGGAATATGTACAGGACACGGCATACACATCAGAGATTAAAGACTTGTTTGCATATCTTGCGGAACAGGATCGTACTAATGAGGAAGAATTGAGCCGTTTACGCCGTGAAAAGGCTGATGCCATGACTGCGGCAAACGAACTGCAGAATAGATTCGATGAAACGGCAAAGCAAAACGAAAGGCTTGCCTATTCTCGTAAAGGCGAAATTGATCCTTATGATTATGAAAATTTCAAAAACGGTCTTGCAATGCTCACGAGCAAAGAAAAGGAAGTTTTTGATTTCTATATGCAAGGCAAAAGTGTAAAGGAAATTATGACAACCTTGAATTTACAGGAGTCAACAGTTCGTTACCATAACAAAAATATTTATTCAAAATTAGGTGTACATTCACTTAAACAACTTCTGAGATATGCTGCTATATTAAAGCAAGAAGATGCAGATGAAGATTTAAAATGATGTAATAATAAAAATACCGCCATCATAGGCGGTATTTTTATTATTGTTTTTCTTGAGCATCTTTTGCAATATTTCTGAATTTGCTTTTTGGCATTTTGCAAAGTGGACATAGAAAATTATCCGGAAGGTCTTCGAACTTAGTTCCAGGAGGAATTCCTTTTGATGGAATTCCCAAATCTTCATCATAGGTGTATCCACATATTAAACAAGTATATTTCATAATTGTCCTCCTTTTTTTAAAGAATGAGCATAATTTTGTAAATTTTACTTGAAAAGATTATTTTATTAAGCTATACTATTATAGAATATTATTGCCTTATAAAAGGAGATTTATGTTTACTGTTTTAAAAACCGAAGGAAAAGCCCGTAGGGCAGAGTTTCAAACAGTTCATGGAACCGTTCAAACTCCGGCATTTATGAATGTTGCTACCTGCGGAGCAATAAAAGGCGGCGTTGCCGCAGAAGATCTTAAAGAACTTCATTGTCAAGTTGCACTTTGCAACACATATCATCTTTCTCTCAGACCGGGAGACCTTGTTGTCAAGGAGCTTGGCGGACTTCATAAATTTATTAACTGGGATAGACCGATACTTACAGATAGCGGTGGCTTTCAGGTGTTCAGCCTTTCAAAACTCCGTAAAATAAAAGAGGAAGGCGTCTATTTCAGAAGTCACCTTGACGGACATAAAATTTTTATGGGTCCTGAAGAATCTATGCAAATACAGTCTCATCTCGGAAGCACTATCGCTATGGCTTTTGATGAGTGTGTAGAAAACCCTGCACCGAAATCTTATGCAGCACAGTCCTGTGCTCGTACCGTAAGATGGCTTCATAGGTGCAAGGCTGAAATGGATAGACTCAATTCTCTTCCGGATACAATAAATCCACATCAGATGCTTTTCGGAATAAACCAGGGTTGCACCTTTGAGGATCTTAGAGTTGAGCACATGAAGGAAATTGCAAAGCTTGACCTTGACGGATATGCAATAGGCGGACTTGCAGTAGGTGAGCCTACTCTCGAAATGTATAGAATTATTGATGCTGTTGAGCCATATATGCCTAAAGATAAACCACGCTATCTTATGGGTGTAGGTACTCCTGTAAATATTCTTGAAGCTGTCCATCGTGGTGTTGACCTTTTCGACTGTGTAATGCCAAGCCGTAATGCTCGCCATGGTACTCTTTTTACATGGGAAGGTATCAGAAATCTCAATAACGAAAAATATATCTACGATCAAGGTCCGGTTGATCCTGAATGTGATTGTCCTACCTGCCGTCTTCACAGCAGAGCATATGTAAGACACCTTCTTAGGGCAAATGAACTTTTAGCTCATAGACTTACTGTTCAGCACAACCTTTATTTCTATAATACCCTTATGGAAAGAATTCGTGAAGCTCTTGATAACGGAACTTTTGAGGAATTTTATCAGAAATACCGTGATATTCTCGGAAAGAGAATTTGAGCTTTTAATGTCGACTATAATAGAGGTATAATATTTTATAATTTATTTTGGAGGTACAAAATGACCAATATGCATTATCTTCTTACTACTGCAGCAACCACTACCGAAAGCAGCACTTCTATAATGGACAGCATCATAAGCTTTGCTCCCATTATCATTGTTCTTATCGTTTTCTATTTCATGCTCATTCGTCCTCAGCAGAAAAAAGACAAAGAGGACAAAGCTATGAGAGAAAACCTTGAAATTGGTGATGAGATTGTAACAATCGGCGGTATTATCGGACTTGTTGTTTCTATCAAGGATGATACCGTTGTTATCGAAACCGGAAGTGATAGAAGTAAGGTTCGTATACTTAAAAGCGCTGTTGCTCAGAACATTACCGCAATTGCTGAATAAAAACGCTCTTTTCCGAATATTCTTTATAAGGATATTGGAAGGGAGCATTTTTTATGTCTCAAAACTTTTTTAAAAAAATTGCCGTAAGCTCCTCCATAGGTGCCGGTATAGGTATTCTTTTTTCAAGTTTGCTCGTATTCATAATGGCACTTATACTAACTGTTGGAAATATTCCGGCAATGCTGATTTCTCCTATAACAGTTTTATTTCTTGCTGTCGGAGGTTTTTTAGGCGGCTTCTTTTCAGCTAAGTCAGCAGGGGAAAAGGGACTTTTATGTGGGAGCATTTCGGGACTGATTTTCTTTTTTATAGCATGGATTGCCGGAGCTGTTTTTGAAAGTTCGGGAATTGGAATGGCTGCAGTAATAAAAGCTGTTATGGTAGTTATTGCTTCTTCTTTTGGAGGTATAATAGGAGTTAATTATATTAAAAGAAAATAGTTGCAACCTTGATAATTATGT
>CAZEKU010000103.1:0-4781 GCA_964512935.1 uncultured Oscillospiraceae bacterium
AACGGTTGTGTTATCCATATCGAAAATTCCTATTATGTCATTTTCCCAAACGGAAACATCTCCGCCTAAAAAGAGATACATTTAATCTCTCCTTTTTCCATTGTAAAAACCTTTCCTCCCACTAAGCCCGAAAAAAGTTCTTTATCGCAGCAGGTTAGGAAAATTTGGCTTTCGCCTATGGAATTTAGAATATAATCACGGCGAATTGAATCAAGCTCGCTCATTACATCGTCTAAAAGAATAAGCGGAGCTTCACCCATTGATTCTCCGAGGATTTTTGCCTCTGCAAGTTTAAGTGAAAGAATACAGCTGCGCTGTTGACCCTGTGAACCGAATGAACGCACAGGCATTTTATCGAGAGTTACCTCTAAATCATCCATATGTGGGCCAACAGATGTAGAGCCATGCTCAAAATCATATTTCTTTGAGCATTGTAGTGCATCATAGAATTTTTGTGCCCAATCTGCGGTGCTCAAGCTTACATCTGCGTGCTCATTTTCCGAAAGCACCGTTGTTACATATTCTGCAAAGAAACTTTCACGGTCGTTTGACATTCCTTTATATATTTCAGCAGCTTTTAAAGTGAGCATTTCGCAATAAGCAACTCTTGTTTTTATTATTGCGCCGCCGAGTCTTGCAAGCTGTTCATCATATATATCTATCATATCAATTAAACCGGAATGATATTTTGCATCCTTTAGCACGGTGTTTCTCTGTTCGAGCACCTTTTTATAATCTGTGAGCATCGAAAGATATTTAGGATAGAGCTGACAGAGGGAAGTATCAATCAGTTTGCGGCGCTCTTTAGGCCCATCACGGAAAAGATTCATATGGCTCGGAGAAAAAACAACTCCGCCACAGGTGCCTGCATATTCTGCAAAGCTTTTTATATCAATTCCGTTTTTCTTGAGATTTTTTGATGGAGAAAAGCTTATTTCCGCATTTTGGTCACGATGCTCAGCATAAAACTCCGCTTTCAGGCTTGCTTTTTCAGCACCGAAACGGATAAACTCCGCATCCTTTGTTTGGCGAAAGCTTTTTGCACCTGTAAAAAGCCATAGCGCCTCCATCAAATTTGTTTTGCCTTGAGCATTCTCTCCGCAAACTATATTCACCTTTTCGCAAGGCTCTATTTCAAGCTCCTTTATATTGCGAAAATCACGAAGTGAAATTTTTTTGAAGATCATTCTTCGGTTTCCTCGGTTACAACCATAAAGGATTTTCCGTAAACTTCGGCTACATCACCGCTTCGCATTTTTTTGCCGCGCATTGTACAAACTTCGCCGTTTACTTTTACTTTTCCGCCCTGAATCATTTCCTTTGCTTCGCCTCCGGTCATTACTGCTCCGGAGAATTTAAGAAATGAATCAAGTTTTATAAATTCATCTCTTATAGGTACTTCAACAGGGGAAAGGGAGGGTCTTTTAACTAATTTAAGCTGAATTTTTGCCATAAAAAACTATTACCTCTTTTAAATATCCGTTTTCATTCTTACAGGAAGAACAAGGAAAAGGAAACTTTCGCCCTCCATGGGAACTATTTTTACAGGAGAAAGGGCGCTGTTTATTACCATTTTTACCTTATCACAATCGGTTGCACGAAGTGCCTCCGAAAGATATCTGTTATTGAATCCCATATCAACGGGCTCGCCTTTTATATCACACTCTACAACGTCGCTTATTTTACCGAGAGCAGTTGAGCAGGATATTTTAATTTCGCCCTCACCTATTGAAAGGCGAATAGGACTTTTAAGTCTATCGTTTATAAGAAGGCTTGTTCTGTCGATTGAATTGAGAAAATCACGAACTTTAACCTCTATAACGGTATTTGAATTTGTGGGAATTGAAGATGTGAAATCAATAAAATCGCCCTCAAGAAGTCTTGAAACGATATCGTAGGTTCCGATTCTGAAAATTATATGTTTTTGGGAAAGAGCAATAAGCACATCTTCATCGCCCTCTAAAAGCTTTGATACTTCGGAAAGGGTTTTTCCGGGTACAATAAAATCAAGCTCATCGCCGTAGCTTACCTGTTCTTTTCTTATTGCAAGACGGAATCCGTCAACGGAAACTACCGAAAGAACATGGTCTTTAATAATGAATTTAGAACCGGTATGTACGGGTTTAAAATCGTTTACCGCAACTGCAAATATGGTCTGGTCGATCATACTTTTAAGGGTTTCGGGCTTGATTGTAAAATGGATTTTTTCATCAACCGTAGGGACGCTTGGAAATTCCTCTGCCTCAATTCCGATTATGTTATATTCCGCTGCGCCTCCTCTTATTTTGGTGAGGAATTTTTCGTCGCTTTCAATTTCGATTTTTTCGGAATTGAGGCGGCGTACCATATCCAAAAAGAGTTTTGCATTTAAAACGATTGAACCGTTTTCGGGAATGCGGGCGGGCATATATGTTTTTATGCCCATCTCCATGTTGTAGCAGCTGAGGGTCAGCATGTCATCTTCCGCAACGATTAAAACGCCCTCCATTGCAGGATGGGTTGTCTTTGCGGCAACAGCACGGGTTACATTGTTGAGTGCCTCGGAAAGTTCCTGGCGACTGCACGAAAATTTCATAAAATCTCCTCCCGTAGAAAGAAAGAATAGTATTATTCAGTAATAATAGTAGGGGGTGTTAAAACTGTGGAAAACTAAACGAATGTGGTTTGTTAAGCCGTTTTTTGAATCAAAGTTTTCAGAAATGGATTTTTGAAAAAATATGGAAAAGTTGAATTGATTTTGTTCCAATTTTTGGATGTTGAAGAAATTAAGTTATAATGTGAAAACTCTGTTAAACTAACATTCTTTCAAAAGTTTTCAACAGTTGAAATGTTTACATATCTTTTACGTTTTTTGTGATATCTTCGATGATTTCACGCATATGGGAATCGGTTTTCATAAGCTTTTCGGTTTGGCTTATTGCGTAGACAACTGTTGAGTGGTCACGACCTCCGAATTCCTCGCCTATGGCAGCCATACTCATTTGGGTTATATCTTTTATTACATACATTGCAACCTGACGGGCACGGCTTATATTTGCTGCACGCTTATTGCTTTTTATATCCTGTTCGGAGATATTAAATGTTCTTCCGACTTCGCTTATAATTTTGCTTATGGTAACGGGGATGGGCTGACTGTCGTTAAGAATATCTCTTATTGCGGTTTGAGCCATCATTATTGTAATGGGCTTATCGCCGTAAATCATGGAGTTTGCCTTGATATTTTTTACAGCGCCCTCAAGCTGACGGATATTGCTTTTAAGGTTGCTTGCTATGTATTCCGCAACTTCAATTGGCATATCCATTTTCAAAAGATCCGCTTTACGCTGGATTATTGCGATTCTTGTTTCAAAATCTGCGGGCTGGATATCTGCCATAAGTCCCATTTCAAAGCGGTTACGAAGTCTGTCCTCAAGGGTTTTTATTTCTTTAGGAGGACGGTCGGATACAAGAACAATTTGTTTTCCGGATTCATAAAGTGCGTTAAAGGTATGGAAAAATTCTTCCTGAGTGGAATCTCGTCCTGCAATAAACTGGATATCGTCCACAAGAAGATAATCTACCTTGCGGTATTTTTCACGGAAATCGGGAGTTGTTTGGCTTCTGATTGCGGAAATAAGCTCGTTAGTAAACTCCTCGCCTTTGACATATTTTACTATTGCATCGGGTCTTCTTCTTTTAACCTCGTTCATTATTGCGAAAAGAAGATGGGTTTTTCCAAGTCCGGAATCACCATGAATAAAAAGAGGGTTATAGTTTCTTATATCATGGGTTGCAACAGCCATTGCCGCAGCGTGTGCGAATTTATTTGAAGAACCTACGATAAAGGTATCGAAGGTATATTCATATTCGCCGGGTTCAATAACCTTAGGTGCGGGAATAGGCGGATAATCCGGGATTATTCTTTTTGGGTTATGGGTATCAAGTTCAATTGATACTTCAACGGGAAATCCGAGTACGCTTTCAAAACCTCTGCCGATAAGGTCTTTATATTTTTCGGCAACGATATTCTGCTTGAATTCGGAATTTACGCTTAATGAAACCTTTTCCGCAGTTAAAACTACGGGTTCAATATCTCTTATCCAGAGATTATAGGCAACATCGGTCATTTGGGTCTTGCAATAATCTTTTACAAGATCGAAAATTTCATCGAATGAATTCATTATTTTTCCTCCGTTTTTTTAGATTTTTTTGTCTTTTTTTATATATGAGGAAAAGGAAAATATAAATTTTGACAGAATAAATTATAGCACAAATCTATATAAAAGAAAAGGTTTTCCACATATTTTTGGCGATATACTAATAATTGTATTATTATATTAAAGAGAATTGTTGATTTTTATATATAGACTAAAGGGCAGGCTTATTTTGGAATAAAAATATTGAAATTTATGAAAAACCGCAAAAAAATGCCGTATATTATAATTATTATTATAAATTTAATATTGACTTTTTTACAAAAGGGCATTATAATCTAACTTTGCAAGGCAATTTTGAAAGGAGGGAAATCAGAGATGAAAAGAACCTATCAGCCTAAAAAACTCCACAGACAGAGGGTACACGGTTTCCGTGCAAGAATGGCTACTAAAAACGGCCGCAAAGTTCTCGCAGCAAGAAGAGCTAAAGGCAGAAAACACCTCAGCTACTAATTTTTTCGGCGGTGCTAACCGATGAGAACTATTTCGCTTAAACGAAATAACGATTTTTTGAGGCTTTACCGTAGAGGTAAAAGCGTTGTTGACAGTCATGTAATCTGCTATGCAGCGCCTAACCGAACCGATAAG
>CAZEKU010000104.1:0-4718 GCA_964512935.1 uncultured Oscillospiraceae bacterium
TAGATGGTTTTGAAGATATTATCAATAAAGAAACTCTTTTTGAGAAAAGTGTTTCCGAAATTGAAGAAATAATCAATACAGATATAGTTGCTGCAGAAGAAAAAATCGGTAAAATTGCAGATAATTATAAATGGTACTATGTATTTTCGGTTTCAGAAGAGGATGCAGCAAGGTTCAATATAGGTAAAAAAGTAACAGTTAATTTTGACGGAATCAAAAAATCTGTAAAACTTGAGATATATGAAAAAATAGAGGATGATACAAGCGAAAATACGATTATTGTTATGGTTTGTAACAATTTTACTTCAGATCTTGCAACTTTACGCCAAGTAAGTGCAGATATAGTGTTCGGAACGATTTCCGGTTTGCGCATATCCTCGGATTCTGTTAGATTTAACGAAAATCAGCAGATGGGTGTTTTTATTCTTGATAGGAGCGAAGTAAAATTCCGTGCTGTAGATGTAATTTATACCGGAAACGGATATGATATCGTAAAATGGAATCAAGGAACAAAAAATGCTCTCCAGCTTTTTGATGAGGTTTTTGTAGGAGGAAACGATCTTTATGTCGGAAAAGTTATTGACTGATACTGCTCTTAATGTTAAAGAAACCTGCGATAAAATTATAAAGGCTGCAGAAAGTGCTAAAAGAGATCCATCTGAAATCAGGCTTATGGCTGTTACCAAAACTGTTGCACCGGAAAAAGTAAATGAAGCCATCGAAGCAGGGTGTACTCTTTTAGGTGAAAATAGGGTGCAGGAGCTTTTGGAAAAATATGAAAGCTATGATAAAAGAGCTGAAATTCATTTTATAGGTAAACTTCAAACCAATAAAGTCAAATATATAATTGATAAAGTTTCGATGATCGAATCGGTTGATTCTTTAAAACTTGCAGAAGAAATCGAAAAAAACTGTGCTAAAGCAAATAAGATTATGGATATTCTTCTTGAAGTAAATATTGCAAAGGAAGAAAGCAAAAGCGGTTTTTTTGAAGAAGAAATTTTAGAGATTGCGGAAAAAATTGCTAGTTTTCCGCATTTGAGACTGCGTGGTCTTATGACAATAGGGCGTTTTGGGGCAGAAATTGAAGAAACTCGCCAATATTTTGAAAAAATGAGGCATCTATTAGTTGACATCAAGGCAAAAAATATAGATAATATATATATAAATATATTGTCGATGGGCATGTCCGCTGATTATGAACTTGCTGTTTCAGAAGGAGCAACAATTGTAAGAGTTGGGCGTGGCCTTTTCGGCGCAAGAAAATATGTTCAATAAATCGAAAGCTATATACAGGAGGAAATTATAATGGCATTTATGGACAAAGTTAAGGGTATGCTCGGTATTCCCGAGGATGCAGATGAAATGTACGACGAAGATGATCTTATGCCCGAAGAAGGCAGTGATAATTCTTCCGAAGAATCCGATACGGCAAAAACCTCTATTTTCGGAAAATCCGTTTCTTCTGACACAAAGCAGAATAAAGTCGTTAACATCCATACAACAACTCAGCTTCAGGTTGTACTTGTAAAACCTGAACGTTTTGATGATGCAAGACCTGTTGCAGATCATCTTAATTCAAAACATACCGTTGTTCTTAACCTTGAGGCAACAAATAAGGAAGTTTCCAGAAGACTTATTGACTTCCTTAGCGGTGTTGCATATGCAAATAACGGTCAGATCAAGCGTGTTGCAAACAGCACTTATATTATTACCCCCTACAATGTAAATATTATGGGTGACCTTCTTGACGAGCTTGAAAGCAGCGGTGTATTCTTTTAATTGATATTTTAATTATTCGGAGGTGAATATCTGTGTTGACACCCGGCGATATTTCTAACAGAAAATTTGAAAAAGCGGCTTTTGGTTATAAACCCGAAGAAGTAGATGCTTTTCTTTCTGAGATTGTAGCTTCATATAACTTAATGTATCAGGAGAAAAACGCAGCCGAAGAAAAGCTTATTGTTCTTGCTGAAAAGCTTGAAGAATACAGAGCAAATGAGGACAGCCTTAAAACTGTTCTTCTTGGAGCCCAAAAACTCGGCGAAAATATAGTTCGTGATTCAAAAGCAAAGGCAGAAGTACTTCTTTCCGATGCTCAAAATCAAGTAAAACAGGTATTTGCTGAGTCTGAATCTAAAATTACAAAAGAAAAAGAAACTCTTGCGATGCTTCAGAAAGAAACTTCGGAGTTTAAAAAACAGCTTTTAGCAATGTATCGTCAGCATCTTGAACTTATAAGCCTTATGCCCGAAACAAATGAAACTAACGAGGAAAAAGCACCTGTTGAGGAGCAGAATCCCGTTGATGAAGTGGTAGATAAGGAAATAACCGAAGATGATATTGATTTTGATGAGGTATCCATGGCGGAAACCAAAAGAATCGATATTGATATACAAGAATAATTGACAGGAGATTTAAATCAGAAATGGCCATTGATTATAACGCAACAATGAATCTGCCTAAAACTGATTTTCCGATGCGTGCAGGTCTTCCTCAGCGTGAACCGGAAATGATAAAAAAATGGCAGGATGAAGAACTTTATCAGAAACTTATGGAAAAGAACAAAGAGCTTCCGCTCTATGTTCTCCATGACGGCCCTCCTTATGCAAATGGTGATATCCATATGGGTACCGCTCTTAATAAGGTCCTTAAAGATATTATCGTAAAATATAAGAACATGAGTGGATTTAAAGCTCCATATGTTCCCGGTTGGGATACTCACGGTCTTCCTATAGAGCTTAAAGCTATGAAAAAGGTTGGCGTAGAAAACATCCATTCTGCAGTTGAACTCCGTAAGGTCTGCAAAGAATTTGCAGAGCATTATGTTGATGTTCAGCGCAAAGAGTTTATGCGACTTGGCTCCATTGGAGATTATTTCCATCCTTATCTTACTCTTCAGCCTAAACATGAAGCAGCACAGATTAGAATTTTCGGAGAAATGGCAAAAAAAGACTTTATTTATAAAGGTCTTAAACCCGTCTATTGGTGCCCTGAATGTAAAACTGCTCTTGCGGAAGCAGAAATCGAGTATGAGGAAGATACCTGTCATTCTATTTATGTAAAATTTAAAGTAGATGACGATAACGGCAAACTTGCTCCGCTTGGAACTGAACTTGATAAAACTTATTTTGTAATTTGGACTACTACTACATGGACTCTTCCCGGAAACCTTGCTATTTGCCTTGGCCCTGAATATGATTATGTTGCTGTAAAAGCAAACGGCGAATACTATATCATGGCTAAAGAGCTTGTAGAAAGCGCTATGAAAGCCGCAAAAATCGAAGAATACACTGTTTCCGAAACAAGCGTAAAAGGAAAAGATCTCGAATATATTGTTTATAAACATCCGTTTATTGACAGAACAGGTCTTGTTATTGTCGGTGACCATGTAACTCTTGAATCCGGTACGGGCTGTGTTCATACAGCTCCCGGTCATGGTGTAGAGGACTTTGAAGTATGTGTAAACCATTACCCCGAGATCCCGATAATTGTTCCCGTTGATGGTGATGGTAAACTTACTGCTGAAGCAGGCGAGTTTGAAGGACTTACCACTAATGATGCGAATAAAGCTATTCTTACAAAGCTTACCGAGCTTAATGCTCTCTTTGCTGTTGAAAAAATAATCCATCAGTATCCTCATTGCTGGAGATGCAAATCTCCGATTATTTTCCGTGCTACCGAGCAGTGGTTCTGTTCTGTAGATGGATTTAAAGAGGATGCTTGCAAAGCAATTGATGGTGTACAGTGGATTCCCGAATGGGGTGGCGACAGAATCAAGGGAATGGTAAATGACCGTTCTGACTGGTGCATTAGCCGTCAGAGAACTTGGGGTGTTCCGATTCCGATTTTCTATTGCAAAGATTGCGGCAAAGTAATCATCAATGAAACCACAATAGATGCTATTGCAAATCTCTTTGAAAAAGAGGGAAGTGATGCTTGGTTTAAATATGAGGCATCCGAAATACTTCCCGAAGGTTTCAAATGCGAATGTGGTTGCGGTGAATTTACAAAAGAAATGGATATCATGGACGTTTGGTTCGATTCCGGTGTTTCCCATGCAGCTGTTTGCAACGAGGAGCATGGTCTTAAATGGCCTGCAGACCTTTACCTTGAAGGCGCTGACCAGTATCGTGGTTGGTTCCAGTCATCTCTTCTTACCTCTGTTGCCGCTAAAGGTGGAGCACCTTACAAAGCTGTTTGCACTCACGGATGGGTTGTTGACGGTGAAGGTAAAGCTATGCATAAATCTCTCGGAAACGGTATGAGTCCCGATGAGGTAACCGAAAAGTTTGGTGCAGATATCCTCAGAACTTGGGTAGCATCCTCTGATTACCATGCAGATATAAGAATTTCTCCTGAAATTCTTAAACAGCTTTCTGATGTTTACCGTAAAATCAGAAATACCGCAAGATTTATTCTTTCAAACCTCAACGATTTTGATCCCGATAAGGATTCTGTCGAAATTGAAAAACTTGACGGTATCGACAAATGGGCTCTTGCAAGAATGGATGAAATACTCGATAAATGCAAAGCTGCATATGATAAATTCGATTTCCATATAGTATATTCCTCTATTCGTGACTTCTGCACAATAGATCTTTCTAACTTCTATCTTGATATTCTTAAAGATAGACTTTATGTAGAAAAAGCAGATAGCGAAAGCAGAAGAGCTGCACAGACTGTTATTTATAACATTCTTCGTGGAATGACTCTTT
>CAZEKU010000105.1:0-4629 GCA_964512935.1 uncultured Oscillospiraceae bacterium
TTTTTAATTATGCTTCATCAAGCTGTTTATAGGTTTTAAATATGATTATTGCGGAAATAACAGCGGTTAAAATATCGGAAAGAGGCATTGAATAAAGAACACCGTCAAGTCCGAAAAATTTCGGGAGCAAAATTGCGGTTCCAACTCCGAAAACAATTTCACGAATTACCGAAAGGGCTGTTGATGCAGCAGCTTTTCCCATTGCCTGAAGGAAAATAAACGCTGCCTTATTTATGCAGGCAAGCACTACCATGCAAAGGTAAATTCTAAAGGCTTTTATTGCAAAATCCGTGTAATAAACGCTTTCACCCGCTGCACCGAAAATTTGTATCAGATAGCCGGGGAAGAATTCTACTATAATAAATGCAAGAATACCCACGCAGGCTTCGGATATCAAAAGCAGGGTAAAAAGCTTTTTAACACGCTTTTTAAGCATTGCGCCCATATTAAATCCTACAATCGGAATACAGCCTGCGGCCATTCCAACAACAATTGAAATGACTATTTGGAAAAATTTCATTACAATTCCCACAACAGCCATTGGAATTTGAGCGTATTCCGCCTGCCCGAAAATACTGTCTAAAGCACCGTATTTTCTTATCATGTTGTTTATTGCAGCCATTGCGGCAACAAGGGATATCTGTGAAAGAAAGCTGCAAACACCGAGTAAAAGAGTGCTTTTAATAACAGAGCCTTTTAAGATAAAATCGCCCTTACCGAGTTTTACCGCCTTTGTGTGGAAAAGATACCAAAGCGAAAGAACAGCAGTAACAAGCTGTCCCAAAACAGTTGCAACAGCAGCACCCATCATACCCCATTTGAAAACAAAAATGAAAACAGGGTCTAAAATAATATTTATAACCGCACCCGCAAGGGTGGATACCATTGCAAATTTAGGGTCGCCATCTGCACGAATTATCGGATTCATAGCCTGACCGAACATATAAAACGGAATGCCGAGGGTTATCCAAAATAAATATTCTTTGGAAAACTCAAAGGTTTCGGCATTAACTGTGCCACCGAATAGGGTGATTATTTCGTCAATAAAAACAAGATATAATACGGAAAGAATGATACTTGAAATTACCGTAAGAGATACGGAGCTTCCTATGCTGTTTTTTGCATCGGAAAGATTTTTTCTTCCGAGGCTTAAACTTACAAAAGCGCAGCAGCCGTCGCCTATCATAACTGCAATTGCAAGAGCTATAACCGTAAGCGGAAACACAACTGTGTTTGCGGCGTTTCCGTATGAGCCGAGATAGTCTGCATTCGCAATAAAAATTTGGTCAACTATATTATATAGAGCACCCACTAACAGAGAAATTATACAGGGCAAAGCGTATTTGCCCATAAGTTTTCCTACCTTTTCTTCGGCAAGATAAGATTGAATTTCCATAAAAAACCTCCTTATAAACGCAAAAAAGGTGTAAGTCCAGCTGGACTTACACCTTTCGGTTACGCACTATTTTCTAATTATAACATTTGAAATTTATAATTTCAAAGGGACTTTTTCACAAAATTTGAGCCAAAAATCATCGTGGATTTTTAATTTTACAATAAAATCTTAAAGTATATCCTTGCTGTTTTTAAGCTGAGATTCAAGCTTTTTGTAAAATCCGATGTAGTAATCAATGCGTTCAAGCCAAAGTTTCTTTGAAGTAGGGGTTCCGAATTTGAGTTCCTTGAAATTTTCGAGTTTTTCAATGGTGGAACAGACCTTTTCAAGCTTGTCGCTCAAAGGCATCTCATCGAATTTAATATATTTAAGATTTTCAAAAATGCGGTAAGCATCAAAACGGTCGATATTATCGGCGTCACCGCAGGTTTCGCAAAAAGGTGTGCGTTCCCATTCAAAATCTGCCTTGTCGTCCACATGAATTGCAATTCCATAACAGATATCATTAACTGCATTTTCGGGTATGCCGAGATTTTCCAAAAAAGGCCTTGCAATAGCTGCGCTACGGCGGCCGTGATTCAGCCTATCCTCACGGGTAACCATTTCTTCGCAGTAGGCGATATCGTGAAGCAGACCTGCAATTACGGCATAGGTCACATCAAAACCCTCTGCCTCTGCAATAGTCTTTGCAATATTAGCCACACGGTAGGAATGTTCTAAACGATAATTACGGTCAATGGGATTTTTTTAAAGATGTTCGCTTGAGTTAAAGGTTTCCTTTAAAAAAGCCTCTGTTTTCGCAATCATGTCTCTGTCCATAAAAACCTCCCGATTTTTATATCAATTTTGCAAGGTGATTTGCAATTTTACAGGGTTGTGATCGGAATTTTCAAACCCCAAATCCACCGTTTCAACTAAATCGACCTGCACATTCGGTGAAACAATGAAACCGTCGATAACATAAAGCTGACTGTCCTCACTTAAAGGTTTATTGAGCAAACGACAGGAGGCGTTGCTGTCATCAAAAACATAGCTAAATCCTTTCGGAAGGGAACTTTCTTCAAGAATACCCGGAGTCCATAAATCGCTTGTAACAGGATATTTATCTAAAGTGCCCGGGAAAACCTGATTAAAATCGCCTCCGGCAATTACATAATTTCCCTTTGTGTATTCCTGCTCTAAAATTTCCATAAGCAGTTTAGTCTGAGCAATTTTTCCTTCTCCGGAATCATATGCCTCTAAATGGAGGTTTATCAAAACAACTTCCTTGTCACTGTTTTCTACAGCAAGCCTTGTGACGAGAAGACAGCGCTTTAGGTTTGCAGTGCTTACGGGCCATGAAAACGGACAGGGTAGAGCAATGCGCTCAAAATCGCCGCAGACGGTGTGATTTGTGAAACTTGCAATTCCACTTGCGATTTTTCCTATAGGAGGCAGAGGAAACGGTACAAAATTGCATTTATAGTTATAAGCAAGTGCAAAGCTGCCCGAATAAACCTCGGAAATTGCATCAAGCTGATTGACATAACCTGTACGGGCAGAGCTGAAATCAAGCTCCTGAAGCAGCCATGCATCGGCAGGCTGTGAGGCTATAAAATTTTTAATGGCAGATAGATTTTTTTCAACATCTTCCGAGGATGGGTTGACACTTTTGCCACCGTCCATGAAAAAATCCGCTGAGGCACCTAAACCCGCGTAACCTATATTCCAGCTGTAAATTGTCATTTGGTCATCTGCGGAAACTGCGTTTTCGTTTTCAATATAAACCTTTTCCGCAATTTGTTTATCCTTCGGGCGATATTCCGTAACGGTAAGATAAGCTACAAAAATCACTAAAAACAGCAGCACCGCCGCAAGAATCCCAAAAAGGATTTTAAGCCATAGCCTTTTTTTCATATTTAAATCGCCGCTTTCACAATTTTTAATAAATTATAACACAGCAAAATTTTCTTTGCAACAAAGCACTATTTCACAAAACTTTATATATCGAAAAGCTTACTGTTTTCTGCAAAGATATTGATAATTTTTATAATTTGGGCTATAATTCAATCATAATTGAACTTATTTATGAATAACGGAGATGATAATTTGACGGATTTTGAAATAAAGGCATTTTTTGAAATTGTTCAGTGCGGAAGTATTACAAAGGCTGCCGAAATTCTAAATATAACTCAGTCGGCGCTTAGCCATAGGCTTATGGCACTTGAAGAATCGCTCGGCTATCCGCTTCTTGTGCGTCAAAAGGGCAGCAGGACCATAACCCTTACAGAACAGGGAAAGAAATTCTACGGTATAGCACAGAAATGGATGGCACTTTGGAAAGAGGCTGTTGCAATTCCGAATGTTCAAAATCGTCCGATTCTTCGTATTGTTTCAACGGATAGTATCAACTCATTTCTTCTTCCGGATGTACTGAAAAGATATTGCCATGATAACCCCGATGTTTGTCTTGAACTTCGTAACCGCCCTACAAGAGATGTTTTTGGGCTTGTTGAAGACGGAATTTTTGATATCGGAATTGCAACCGATATGGTAAAAATAAAATCAAGCGTAAATGTCGATCCGCTTTGCTCGGAGCCGCTTGTTTGTATTGCAGGAAGTCAGGCGGAATATCCCGACGGAATAACACCGGATAAACTTGACCCCTACCGTGAAGTGCGGTATATGAATGTTCCCACATTCAATTCGTGGCATGATTATTGGTTTCCGGAAAAAACATCGCCCTATATCTATTCCGATAAGCTTTCCATAGGAGGAGGCTTTCCGCTTGAACCTAACAACTGGACTATTGCACCAAACTGTGTTGCACAGGCTTTACATACAAGGCACAATATGAAAATAATTGATATTGCTTCGCCACCGCCGCCGAGAATTATTTATACGGTAACACAGGGCGGAGCTCAGAGTCCCGAGCTAAGACGCTTTGTGGCAGCTCTTCAGAAATATCTTAAAGAAATCAACGGATTTTCTCCGCTGTAACAAAAAAGACCTTTCGGATTAGGCAAGTATTCATAAAACAGTTAAACCGACCTATGATTTGCAATAGTCATAGGTCGGTTTTCGTTTGTTGTAGTTTGACAAATCGGAATTTTTTAATTGACTTTATTCAAAGAAAATTATAAGACATTAGTTTTTCTGCGTACGACAAATTCCGATAATTGATATGATTGCTGCAAGCACACTAATAAAAACAGGATTCAATACCGAGAGATAATACCAAATCGGAATGTATG